>JAZUAZ010000242.1:0-14707 GCA_045638245.1 Acutalibacteraceae bacterium
GAAGCGGCTATTATGCTCGTTGACAGCAATCTTCACCGTGAGCATATTCTTCCAAGTGAACGAGCTTTTGCTTACAAACTCAAAGCAGAGGCTTTGAAGCATCAGGGTAAACGTACAGATTTAACTTCGGTGCAAGTTGCACCGAAGTTGTCAACCGAACAGATAGGTGTAACAGAAAATGTCAGTAAAGATACAGTTAAAAGATATATCCGTTTAACTTATCTCATTCCCGAACTTCTTAACCTTGTTGATGAAGAACGAATAGCCTTTACCCCTGCAGTAGAGCTTTCATATCTGAATGGGGTGGAACAGGCGGATTTAGTTGAAGAAATCCGTGTTTGTGATGCTACTCCAAACTTATCTCAGGCACAAAGGCTTCGTGCAATCAGCAAAGAGGAAGGTCTTACACCTGAGCATATAGGTGAAATATTGGCAGAGGAAAAGGCTAATCAGCGAGAAAAAATAAAAATCCCTGCTGAAAGAATAAGAAAGTTCTTCCCGAAAAGTTATACAACCGAACAGATTGAAGAAGCAATAGTAAAAATTTGTGAGAGCAGATACAGAGCCCGTCAGGGCAGGGATGCGAGATAAGGAGGTAATCTATGGGTGATGAAGTAAAAATTAATTATACCGAAGCCAATGTTAATGATAATCTCAGCGGTGTTCTCATTTCAGAGGATGCCGCTGAATCTCTTGTCAGATGTTTTCTTCCCGATATTGTATCCTTCTTTGAAAGTGATGCAGGCAGAAAAGAGTTTGAAGAATGGGACAAGGATTGGGACAAGTTAAAGGAAATCGAATAAAGAAACAGCGGGTGCGATATAAAAGTCGCATCCGCACATTTAACAAAAACAAGTATATGAATTACAATATTTACAGAAAACCAAAGGAGGTAAAATATATATGATAGGCGTTATCTACGCAAGATACTCTTCCGATAATCAGAAGGAAGAAAGTATTGACGGTCAGCTTCGTGAATGTAAAGCCTATGCTGAAAAGAACGGTATACAAATCGTTGATACCTATATTGACAGAGCTTTATCTGCTAAAACTGACAACAGACCGAGATTTCAGCAGATGATTAAAGACAGTGCTTCAAAGCATTTCGAGGTTATACTTGTTTGGAAGCTTGACCGTTTTGCCCGTAACAGATATGACTCTGCTCATTACAAAAATATGCTTCGTAAAAACGGAGTTAAGGTTGTATCCATAACCGAAACCATATCTCAGGGCGCAGAGGGTATTTTGCTCGAATCTTTGCTTGAAGGCATGGCTGAATATTACTCAGTAGAGCTTGCAGAAAAGGTTACAAGAGGTATGATGGAAAATGCTCTTAAGTGTAAATACAATGGCGGCACCTTGCCGATAGGTTACAAGGTAGATAAAGAGCAGAATTATTTAATCGATGAGGTTACTGCACCTGCGGTAGTTTTAGCTTTTAAGAGCTATGCCGAGGGTATGTCAATGCAGCACATTGCAAATATGCTCAATTACCAAGGTGTACGCACTCATAAGAAAACCAAGTTAGATGTTGACATTGTTGCCCGTATGCTGCACAACCGAAAATATATCGGTGAATACAAATTTAAAGATGTAATAACACCGGGAGGAATTCCCGCAATAGTTGATAAGGAGTTGTTTGAATTGGTACAGGAAAAAATGAAGCAGAATAAGAAAGCCCCTGCAAAGCACAAAGCGGAAGATGAATATCTTTTAACCACAAAGCTCTATTGCGGCAAGTGTCAGTGTCTTATGGTTGGTGAAAGCGGTACAAGCAGAACTAAGTTTGTGCACCGATACTACAAATGTGTTAGTGTAAAGAATCACAAAGGCTGTGATAAGAAAACAGTTAAAAAGGCATGGATTGAGGATATTGTTGTTTATAGTATCCGCAGGCTCATTATGAATGATGAAACCATTGAGTATTTAACTGACCAGGCACTTGAAACCTTTAACAAGGAAAGTACAGTTCTACCAATACTGCAAAAGCAATATGCTCAGACACTGACAGCAATCAATAATCTCATTACCGCTATGGAAAAAGGTATCATCACACCTACAACCAAAGAGCGTATGGAAGAGCTTGAAGCAGAAAAGAGTGAGCTTTCAATCAGGATTATGAAAGAGGAAATGTCAAGGCCTAAGCTTACCCGTGAGGAGATTTTATATTGGTTCTACAAGTTTCGTAAGCTCAATCCCAAGAAGCTTGACCACAGAAGGACTTTAATAAATAACTTTGTAAACTCAGTATTCTTATTTGAAGACAGAATGGTAATTACCTTCAACTTCAAAGACGGTACTGAAACCATAACTTTTGCCGACCTCGAAAAGTCGGCATTGGGTTCGGATTTCAAGGTGTCGGGTGCACCAGAAAGCACCATTGTATTAATAGAGTACTTTGGTGCTTTTTTTCATCGCAGCTTCAATCTGCATTAATAACTCATATAAATATTGAATTTTCACTTTCTTTATGCTATACTCTTCTGAAAAGCAAGAGGTGTTATGTATGGACGATAAATCAACAATAAAAATTAAGAAAAACAATAAAAACAGCATTATGGAGCTTCTGCGTTTTCTGTTCTCTCTGTGGGTGCTGTATTTTCACGGATATGTTCCCTACAGAAATGAACTATTTTCCGACGGTAAACTCTCAGTTGAATTTTTCTTTGTTCTTTCCGGATTTTTTCTTGTCCGATCAATGAAAAAATATGAGTCTCTGCCATTTTTCAAGGGGCTTTCGACATTTCTCTTTCACAGGTTTAAATCTCTGTCTGTAGTTTTTATCATAGGTGAAATTTTCGTTTTAATATACTCTTTTGCATTTGACTTTTCCTATAACTTTATGTTCGGTTTTTTATGGTATATAAGAGACCTGTTTATGGCTATGGCCTTCTTCTTTGTAATGAGAAAGCTCCTGAAAAAAGATTCATTGTTTTATGGATTCATCGCGTTGCTGAGCTTTTTCTCAATCTTCATATCAGGAAAGCTTCCCGGTTGTACAGAATGGCCGGGTGGTGCGTTCAGAGCTTTCGCCTCAATGCCAATCGGTATGCTTGTTGCAGCAATACCTCGCTTTACGGATAAGTCCAAAGAAGGCAAGAGCAAAAAAGCCCTGATTTGTGCAGCGGTTGCCGGATTTGTAGCTATAGGTATTCTTTGCCTTTACATTATTGCAACTCCCACAAAGAGCCTTTATATGATATATGTACTTGTGATATTCGGTTACCCTGCTCTTCTTTATTTCGCTAATCAGATACCTTTAAACGTAGGATTTTTTAATTGGCTCGGAACCTTAAGTTTTCCGATATATTCATTTCAATGTATACTCAGAGTAATCAATGAACTCGGAGTCACTAATGACACTCATTTATTTATTATAATTGTAGTGTTGGTTCTCTCATATTCTTTTGTTTCCGAATCAATCAAAAAGAACGGATATCTGAAAACAAATAAATAATATATTATATTGCAAATCCTCGGGAATAATATTCCCGAGGTGAGTTTTTGTGTCAAAAAGAAAAAAATATAAAACTAAAAAAATAATAGCACTCTTACTTGTTGTATCACTTTTTATTGGCTGTATTTCTATATTTTCACCGAGTGAAAACATCAGCACACTTTCAAAACTCGGTTCAAGAGGCAACGAAGTTAGAAAAATACAAACAAAGCTTAAGGAATTAGGTTATTACAGAGGCTCGGTTGACGGAATATTCGGTGTTGCTACCCAAAAAGCTGTTCGTTCTTTTCAGAAAAACTGCGGTATAACATCCGACGGAATCGCAGGTCCCAAAACGCTGAAATATCTGGGGCTCAGCACTTATGTAGGATCTGCAGGATCATATTCGAGCAGTGACGTAAATCTGCTTGCTAAACTTATTGCGGCTGAGGCACGCGGCGAATCGTACCGTGGGCAGGTTGCAGTAGGTGCAGTTGTACTCAACAGAGTTGAGCACGCCTCCTTCCCCGATACAATTGCAGGGGTAATATATCAGCGCGGTGCCTTTTCCTGCGTTAATGACAGCAACTGGTACGTAGCTCCCGATTCAACCTCTGTAAAAGCCGCCCGTGACTGTATTAACGGTTGGGATCCCAGCGGAGGAGCAATTTACTATTATAACCCTTCAAAAACCTCAAACAGCTTTATGTTTTCCCGACCTGTTATTACAACAATTGGCAACCATGTTTTCTGCAAATAACAAAATCTGTCGCGAGTTATACTCCGACAGATTTTGTTTATATAGTATTAAATCTATTTTTTCAGATCAGCAAGAATATCATTTACGCATTTATCAATCTGTGCCTGTGAGGGGTTAAGGCTGATAGCTTCTATAGTTTCTTTATAAGTTTCAACAAGAGTACTGTCACACTTTGAATAAACGTAATAGAAAGCAGACGTATAAAGGCCGAGAGTTGCAGAAAGCTTTTTCTTACCCCAAATAGCGGTACCGTCATCACCAATTCCGGTGAATACGATGCTTCCCTCTCTGAGTTCCCAATCCCACACAACCATAGGATACACCGTGTATGAAACAGAGTCAAGGGTAAATTTATATGACTCTCCATCCTTAACTAAAACGTCTTTAAAATTGATCTCTCCGGAACTGTTTATATCACGCTGAGAAATCGTAGCATTTTCAAGCAAGGATACTATCTGAGATTCTGTTCTTGCAACCGCTTTTGCATCACCGCCGCTCGCAGAATTTCTGAACAAAATTACGTCCCAGTTTCCGTAAAGATCTTCAAGCTTCAATTTATCCGAACTATCTGATGAACCTGCAAAAACCTCAGGCACAGCAATAGGCCAGCCGTCTGCACTCCAACAAAGCTCTCTAACCTCCAGAGCGGGTTCCGTGGAAAGCATTATTGAATTTTCCTCAGCCTTAATACTGGATGTGATTATCTCGTTTCCGGCCTTGAAATATATCTGCGACTGAGAAGCAATAAACCAATCACCATCGTCAGTCATAATTACCGCAGGCGAGCCAATACTTGCCCTTCCTACATCAGTATACGAAACACTGCCCTTGCTGCTGTTGACAAAGTTATATCCGCCCATAAGCATATATCCTTTTTCATACATGCTGTTCTTTGAGTAGGAAGTCATATCCTGACCGGAAAAATCTTTATACGGACCTATAACACTATCAGAGCGGGAAACAACAACATTATAATTTGTATCACTGTAGCCGTAGGTCACAAAAAGATAATAACAGTTATTTTCTTCATTGAAAACAATATCGGCAGCACTGACAAGGCTTCCGTCCTTTTCGCTAAGAGCCGGAACTCTTCCCGGGTCGGCGATGATTGAGCCCGCCTTATATGTATTGTCAGAATGCATTGTCGAGACAGCTTCACCCTCACCGTTGATACCGCCAAGGCTCTTCAGAAGTCCGGTTGATGTACTCAGCTCAAGAAGGTAAATCTCACCGCCAAGGCTATCGGTACCGTAATAACCGCCGTATGCCATATACATTTTTTCACCGTCATACAGTACAGACGGATGAGCTGCAAATGCAGGGTCATATTCAGCAGCAATTGTTTGAGTTGTCTTATTTCCTTCAGTATCGGTTACCGTTCTGTTTCCACCGTTAGTACCGCAGGTGCTGATTACAAGACCGACATCTGTCCATTCCTTCTTCTCTATTGCACTTTTCAGATTATCTGTCTTTACACAGAAAATTGCAGCTTCGTTTGCATCCTGCTCTTTAACAATGGAATAATACAAATAATAATCCGAACCAACCTTAACAATATCAGGAGCAGAGGGACTTCTGTTCTGATATTTATCAGAATTAAGCTCGTCACCGCTATATCCGTGCTCATTTGCCCAACTACTGACCGATTCAAACTGGCTGAAGCTCATAATTGTATTACTTGCGGCATTTTCAGGATGCTTGAAATATGTGGTTCGGTCTGTCCAGTTAACAAGATCTCTGGATTTTATTACAACGTTATTGGAGGCGAAGCAATAATAATAACCGCTTTCAGAGTCATATATAATTGAAGGATCCTTAATGTTGTATGAGGAATAAGATCCGAGATAAGAATTCTCTGCATATTTATCAATCTCAGGAGGAGCTATATCAAGCTTCTTATCAGCAACATCCTCCTCAGGTCGTTCACCTTTTTCAAAGGTAGCAACAACCGTAAGCTTCTGTGTAACTTTTGCTGTATACTGAAGCATTCGTACCTCATCGGTAACGTCAATACCGTTAACGCTAAGCATTTTAAGATTGTAATATGCACTGTCTGTTCTTTCAGGATTTATATTTATAGTGATACGCGAGTTTTTCGGACACATAATTTTATACTTGTTATCATTGCCTTCCGCACCCGGAAGCTCAACACTTAAAGTACCGTGATCGTAGCTTTCAATAAATACGGGATACTCGCCGATATAAATATAATCCATATACATACTGAAAACAATACCGCATAATACAATGGTTATTGTAAAGAAAAGCAAAAACTTTTTCATTTATAATTCCTCACTTTCATCATTCAACCGTCAGAGCTGAAATTACCCCTGAATATATCTCAGTGGCATTATTATAAAAATTCCTTTTTGCAATCTCAATCTGGCTTTCGTCAGCAACATATACCGTTAACTTGAGCAACTCTGTTTCCATATCTCTTACAGTAAAACAAACATGATATCCGTGTTCAAGAGGAATAACCTCTACTATGCTCTCTTTTTCAATTCTTTCCCTCTGCAGAATTTTGAGTGCACTTCTGATAGCTTTTTCTTTTATCGAACGCGGTAAATCCCGTTCAAGCAAGCCAACATCAAGCTTTGCTCTGCTTGTAAGATTTATTTCCTCATCACTGTCAGAAATATCAGAGGTAAGCTGACCTGCAGTTACAAGCTCACTGATAGCAGTATTAACCTCAAAATAGTTAGCAATTCTGTATTCTTGCAAAATTTCATTTATATGACTTCTGGTAAGAGATCTGTTAAGAGTCTTAAGAAGATAGCATATGAGTAATTTAATTTCAGTTCTGTCTCTGAGTCCACCGGGAGCAACTCCCTGACTAAAAGTGCTGTTTTCCATAAAATCACTTCGGGCATCCTGCCCTAACCTTTCCTGCTCATCCTTTTCATATGAGCATAACTATACATTTATAATTTTACCACAAGAAGAAAAAAAGTAAATAGATTTAAGTGAATTTTATCAAATTCTTAATCACGATTGACATAATACTGCTTTTAATATAAAATATTTACTGAAAAGGAGTGTTACTTATGACAAATAAATATACAACCCTGCTTTTTGATGCAGATAATACGCTGCTTGACTTTTCAAAATCCGAAAGAACTTCTCTTATAAAAACAATGGAGGATTACGGTGTACCTGTCAACGAGTATAATATATGCACCTATGTAGAAATAAACAATCGTTTATGGAAACAACTTGAAAAAAAGGAAATAACCAAGCCCGAGCTTAAAAAAATCCGTTTCCGTCTCTTTTTCGATAAAATAGGATTTAATTTCAACGGCGATCCCTTTGAAGTGAACGAACACTACCTCAGTCTTCTCAGTCAATGCGGATATATAATGGATGGAGCTGCAGAGCTTACAGAAAAGCTTTTCCACGCAAAGTACGATTTATACATTGTAACCAATGGAGTTGCAAAAACGCAAGCACAGCGTCTTGCAAAAAGCGGACTTCTCCCCTGTTTCAAAGACGTTTTTGTTTCTGAAGCTGTGGGAATTCCAAAACCTCATAAAGAGTTTTTCGATTACGTTCTTGAGAAAATTCCAGAGAAAGACAAGAGTAAAATTGTAGTAATAGGTGATTCACTGTCCTCGGATATACTCGGTGCTGCAAATGCAGGACTTGACAGTATCTGGCTTAACTTGAATGATTCCGCTCTACCCTGCAACCTTAAGCCAACAGCCACCGTCACCAATCTCAAAGAACTGGAACAATTATTTTTTTGATAATATACTTTCATAAAACAGGTACAGGACAAATATCCTGCGCCTGTTTTTCATATTATAATATAAGCAACGACAAAAAACTTAAAATTTTTTTAAAAAAACTATTGACTTTTCAACATTGTCATGATATATTATAGTCAAGTTAACGATAATGATTATCATTATCAATAAAGTTAACGCAGAACGGAGTGATAAAATGTCAACTCTGCGAAACTCAAAGCAGCGTGACGCTATACTCCTTGACTTAAGCAAACGGTACGATCACCCAACCGCCGAAGAGGTTTATATTTCAGTAAAGAAAGTTATCCCCTCGGTTAGTCTGGCAACGGTTTATCGCAATCTGAAGTTACTCGAAAGTGAAGGTATGATATTAAAAATTACCACACCCGACAGTGACAGATTTGACGGTCACACCCATGAGCACTATCATTTTACTTGCAACGATTGTAAAAAGGTACTTGATCTTGAGCTCAGTGACGAAATCAAGGTAAACTCCCTGCCGCAGAATTTCGGAGGTATTATTACCGGACACGAGCTTATGTTCTACGGATTATGCGAATCCTGCAAGTAAATCAAAAAAATTAAAATTATCGGAGGAAAAGAAAATGAAAAAGTATTATTGTCCCGTATGCGGTTATGAAAGCGATGAAGCAATCGAAAAGTGCCCCATCTGTAAGGCAGCTATGAAGGAAAGAGAAGAAGGCGCAGGTATGGTATGGGCTGCAGAGCACATCGTAGGTGTTGGCAAGGAAGCTAACGTACCCAAAGAAATCATCATGGGTCTTCGTGACAACTTCAACGGCGAATGCTCAGAGGTCGGTATGTATCTTGCAATGGCTCGTGTTGCTCACAGAGAAGGCTATCCTGAAATCGGTCTTTACTGGGAAAAGGCTGCTTACGAAGAAGCAGAGCATGCAGCAAAGTTTGCTGAGCTTCTCGGTGAAGCTCTAACTGCAAGCACAAAGAAGAACCTTGAAATGAGAGTAGCAGCTGAAAACGGCGCAACTCAGGGCAAGTTCGATCTTGCAAAGATGGCTAAGGAACACGGTCTTGACGCTATTCATGATACAGTTCACGAAATGGCTCGTGACGAAGCAAGACACGGCAAAGCATTTGAAGGTCTTCTTAACAGATACTTCGGCTGATTAAAAAGCGGAGAACAAATCCCCGTACAAATTTAACAAAAAATTATGGGGATACGTAAAACGTATCCCCTATTACGTTTTAAAGGAGGAATCAAAATGAATAAAAAACTCGTATTATCATTATTAGCAATAGTTATCGCTGCAGCGACTGTAGTCACAGGAATCCAGACAAGCAAAAGTATTAACAATGAAACAACTCAGGCAAGGTCAACAAGTGTAAATGAAGCCGCCGGCATCACTACTGCTGTGTCTGATTCATCTTCGGTTCCCCCATCGGAATCAGGTGAAGCAGCGGCATCTGTTGAAGTTGTGGAAAAGTCATCAACTACCCCTTCGAAAAATGAAGTTCCCGAAAACAGAATCTCAGCCGAAGAAGCAGTAGAAATAGCACTCAGTGCAGCAGGTCTTTCAGCATCAGAGATTCACGATAAGGAAACAGAGCTTGATTACGAAAAAGGCGTATGGGTATATGAGGTTTCATTCGATAAAGACAGAACTGATTACGAATATGTTATCGATGCAGTAAGCGGTGAAGTTTTACACTCAAAGGTAGATCCTGAGGTCAAAGGCAATTCAAAGTCCGATGCCGGTGCAAATGAAAGTAACAATAAGCCCGTAGCTGAACCTGAAACATCTTCCCCCGCCCCTTCTAAAAATGAAGTTCCCGAAAATAAAATCACCGCAAAAGAAGCTGAAGCAATAGCTCTCAACAAAGCAGGTCTTTCTGCATCGGAGGTTTACGATAAGGAAACAGAGCTTGATTACGAAAAAGGCGTATGGGTATATGAGGTTTCATTCGATAAAGACAGAACTGATTACGAATATGTTATCGATGCAGTAAGCGGTGAAGTTTTACGCTCAAAGGTAGATCCTGAGGGCAAAGGCAATTCAAAGTCCGATGCTGGTACAAATGAAAGTAACAATAAGCCCGTAGCTGAACCTGAAGCATCTTCCCCCGCCCCTTCTAAAAATGAAGTTCCCGAAAATAAAATCACCGCAAAAGAAGCTGAAGCAATAGCTCTCAACAAAGCAGGTCTTGCAGCATCTGAGGTTCGTGAGAAAGAAACAGAGCTTGATTACGAAAAAGGCGTATGGGTATATGAGGTTTCCTTTGAAAAAGGCAGAACCGAATATGAGTACGTTATCGATGCGGTCAGCGGTGAGATTTTACGCGCTAAATCTGATATTGATTAAGCAACCACCAATTTATATTCTCTTAAAGGAGTGACACAAATGTTTGATTATACCATCTGCAATTGTAAGAAGGTAAGCTATTTTGACGTTGAGGATGCACTGAACAAATCAGAAAAGTTCACTGATGTTGAAAAAGCCTTCGAAGGCGTACAGAAAATAACCAACTGCTCTACAGGCTGCGGAGGCTGCCACGGTAAAATTCTTGATGCAATTTCTGAAATAATGACTAAAAACCGACTCTATTGACAAGTATATAATCAAACCTGTAAGGAGGTAGCTTTATGGAAAAATATATTTGTCCCTGCGGATACGTTTATGATCCGGAATCAGGAGATCCTGACAGCGGAATTCCCCCCGGTACTCCATGGGAAAATGTGCCTGAAGATTGGGTTTGCCCCGTCTGTGGACTTGGTAAAGATGTGTTTATAGAGGAATAACTTAATTATATATACTATACGTAGGGAGGCGGTTCATCCGCCTCTCTGTTTTTTTATTTACAAGACCAAAAGTATCTATTCGATACAGTTTATCTTTTGAAGTACATAAAATCTCCTCTATTACTATCTGCAAAATGCATATCCGAAAAAATGATCAGTAATTTTACATATCAATAAACAAAAGTTAATTTAATCGTTTAAGCTATTTACAAAACTACTGTTCTGTGATATTATTAACGTTGTATAAAAAAATAAAAAAATGTAACAAAAAACAATGTTTTTCCTTCAGTAACATCAAAACAATTATATACAAAACTGTTTGTTTCAAATGAAAACGGTGATAAAATGACAGAAATTAAAACATTAAAGCATAATAAACTTCTTAATAAAGAAAAAACCGTATCGAAAAGAAAGTTTCTTTTATTATACACCACAGCATTTTCACTTATTGCTTTTATTATTTTCTACGATTTCTTTTCAAACGGTTATTCACTTGTCAGGTCCGGAGATGCATTTTTCCAGCACTATAAGGCTCTTATGTATCTGGCAAAATACATAAGAGAAATTATAACAAACATATTATTCGAACATCGTTTTGTCATTCCTCAATGGGATTTCGAGGTTGGTCTTGGCTCTGATATAATATCCACCTTTGCATACTATTCGTTTGGCGATCCGTTCAACTATCTGAGTTTTCTTGTACCTACAAGATATATGCACATATACTTTCAATCCATGATAGTTCTAAGACTTTATTGTGCAGGTCTCAGCTTTTCGTATCTTTGCTTCAAAACCGAAAAAAGAAATATTCCTGCCGTTCTTGCCGGCTCAATTACCTATTGCTTCAGCGCATGGGCTATTTATTCAGGATTAAAGCATCCATACTTCATCAATCCGATGATTTTCTTACCGCTGATTGTTTTAAGTGTTGAAAAAATATTGAAAGGCAAGAGCTTTTTAAGCTTGACTTTTATGGTTGCCCTGTCAACCATAAGTAATTTTTATTTCTTCTACATAATCGTACTGCTTACAGTTATATATGTAGCGGTAAGGTTTATTTCTATCTACAAATTAAACATAAAATCAATGCTTTCTCCTTTGATTAAAATTACAGGAGGCTCAATTCTCGGAGTCTGTATGGGAGCAGTATTGTTCCTTCCTGTTGTACTTGCCTTTCTCGGAGATACACGTGCCGATGCAGGATATGATATCAGCCTTTTTTACCCCCTTAAAACGTATACCAATATGCCTGTTTCTTTCCTTACTTTCACATTGCCGTCTTCTTGGCTTTATACTTGTGTATCAATATTATTCATACCGTGCGTTGCCGTTATGTTTACGGAAAAAAGGAAGAATTCGCATATTAAGGCACTACTCATTATTTCTCTCATAATGATGTCGTTTCCTATTTTCGGAAAGATTTTCAACGGCTTCTCATATCCATGCAACAGATGGTGCTTTGGATATATTCTTATTGCTGCATATATAATTACGACCTATTGGGAAAAATTGATCAGTGCCGAAAAAAAGCACATTATTGCTATTACTGCAGGAGCGGTGCTTATCTCTGCAATGTCATTACTCATAAAACCAAAAGCTGCTCCGCAACTGACCGTGCCCATAGTTTTATTTGTTGCAACTATAGTATTACTTATTTTTAACAGTATAAAAAAATCAAAGGCAACCCGTATCACAGTTCAGATTTTATTGCTTTGCTTTACTTTTATAAGCATTGTCAGCTACTCATATTATAAAATCTCTCCCGAAAAGGGCGATTACGTTTCGGAGTTTACAAAACAAGGCTTCTTTGAAAAGAGAATCTACAAAAGCGATTTGCCAGTTTCAGAAGCATCAAAATCAGATAAAGCTCCCTTCTGGCGCTACAGCGGAAGAAACATTTCACAAAATTCAGCATTTCTTTCAAACCTGAAGCCTACTCAGTACTATTACAGTTTATCAAACGGTAACATATCAGACTTCAGGCTTGATATGAATATGCCTGAATATTCCCCTTACTGTTATACAGGCTTTGATTCCAGAACAGTACTCAATTCACTCTCATCGGTAAAATATTTTTACAACGGTGATAAGAGCAACAAGGCTGTACCCTACGGATACAAAAAAACAAAAACACCCCGGGTGTATATAAATCAGTATGCCCTGCCTTTTGGCTACACTTATGACGAGTATATCACAAAAGAAGAATTTGATTCCATTACAACCTCTGTTGATAAGGAATGGGCCATGCTCAATGCAGCAGTACTCGAAAACGAAACCTCCGCCATAAGTCATACAGCTCCTGAAGTGTCAAGCACTGAACTTGATTATAAAACCAAGTGCGTTAACAAATACGTTACACAGGACGGAAATAAATTTATCGTTACAAAGAAGAATGCAAAGGTTAACTTTTACTTCCACCCGGTTGAAAATTCCGAAACAATAGTTTCACTCGTCAATATGACTTATCAAGGTATAAATCCATATGACTTATATTCAGACAATACTGAGATCGATCCTCTGGGCCTTTACAACTTCGACCAGCTAGATGAAAAAAAGAAGGAAAGTATTGTCAATAATAAGAAAACCTGGCAAGAGTCAAGCCGCATATACACAGAATTTATCGGGTACTCAGCCAACGGAAAACAGTATTTCAATAAGCTTTGTTTTTATACTCAATCAAACTCTTTCTATCTTGGCAGAGGTGATTTCGATTTAAACCTCGGCTACACCAAGTCAGGAATGAAAAAAGTAACCGTCGTATTTAAAGAACGAGGTATTTATACATTTGACGATATAAAGATAATAGCTCAGCCAATGGATGGTTACGAAGAAAAAATCTCAGATATAACAAAAGATACTTTACAAAATCTTCATATTGACTATAATATAATAACCGGCAGCATATCATTGACTGAAAACAAGCTTCTTTGTCTTTCAATGCCCTATGCCGACGGTTGGACAGCATACGTTGACGGTGAAAAAGCCGAATTGCTTAAAGTCAACGGTATGTACTGCGGACTTATGCTCGAAAAAGGTGAGCACAGAATTGAGCTCCGATATCAGACTCCCGGTTTAAAAATCGGCGCAGTTGTTTCATTTGTAAGCGTTGTATTGTTTATGTTCTTACTGCTTAAGGAGTTAAAAAATAACGGTTTGTTCAGATTTTGTAAAAAAAGAAAGAATGGTGCATAATGATAATTAAACATTCGCTTATTGTTCCGTGCTATAACGAAGAAGGCAATGTTGAAAAGTTTCTTAACCAGGTAAAGGTTGCTATGTCAGGCTACACTGACAATTATGAAATAATTTTTGTTAATGACGGAAGCAGAGATGAAACACCGAAAAAGCTCAGAAAAATTTTCAGCGAAAACAAAGATGTTAAAATTAAGGTAATCAATTTTTCGCGTAATTTCGGCAAAGAAGCTGCTATGTATGCCGGATTCACCGAGTGTGTCGGACAATACGTAACTATTATCGATGCAGACCTACAGCAAGATCCGAAATATGCTGTGCAGATGGGCAAAATACTCGATGAGAATCCGGACTGTGATATGGTTGCTGCCTTCCAGGAAAAGAGAAAAGAAGGTAAACTAATATCGTTTTGTAAAAAAATGTTTTATAAAACGATAAATAAAGTAACTGAAGTTGATTTTATTTCCGATGCAAGTGACTTCAGAACAATGAGGCAGAGCGTCGTAAAAACAATCCTCGCCCTGCCTGAATATCACCGTTTTTCAAAAGGAATATTTTCTTGGGTCGGATACAGTACAATTTCTATTCCCTATGAGGTAAAAGAAAGAGAAAGTGGCGAAACCAAATGGAATTTCATCAAGCTTCTCAAGTATGCGCTTGACGGTATAACCGCCTATACAGATATGCCCTTGAAGATTCCCGTATACACCGGAGGAATTATGGGTTTTCTCTCTGTGGCAGCCTTTATCGTTATGATAATTCTCGATATCCTCAAGCCGTGTTTAAATCTTTCACTC
>JAZUAZ010000243.1:0-3585 GCA_045638245.1 Acutalibacteraceae bacterium
AAGCAGAGCAAGAAAAACATATACGAGCATTTAGAGATAAAGGGTTGTCGATAAGACAAGTCAGCAGGTTGACGGGCGTTAGTATTGGCTTGGTCAGAAAGTATTATTAACACATAGAACCGTCCCCTGTGTTTTTGAAGCAATTAACTCTACTGGTGTGTTGTTCGCTGTTCGTGATGGCGTGACTCATGTTAGCGTTTATCCAATAGGTGGAACTATTAAAGAGTGGAGAGATGCTGGTAAGACATCGATATGGACACAAGCGTTATATAGTGTTTGCACCAAAGTTAAATAAGGAGAACAAGTTATGCATGTTAATTATGTAAATATTGATGAAATAATGGATATGTTTGATTGGAACAATCCGATTGAAGTACAAGAAGTAGCTCTGGAAATGGCTAGAGGAGTAAAATGTATTAATGTTTTTATTTTGCCGGGACATATTGGTCATTCGAAAAATGTCTGGGATAATTGTGCAAAGGTTCTAGAAGAGAAGCCGGACGGAGAACTTAGTCCGTACTTGTGCGAATTAATGGTATGGTTACAAGATTTGAATTGGCCTGGTGCACATACTGTTTTTAATAGACTTTTAGAATATGAGGGGGAAGATTTCGATTTTGCATATAAGCGTAGTGTTTCTTCTGCTAGGGCTTTGAAGGAAAAAATGTGGCTTAAAGCACTGAGATCTTTAAAAAAAGGAAGACAGGGGATGGTTAGCGTGAAACCCTAAGTGGTAACCCCTGAAAAATGAAAAACAACCCAATCGGCGGCAGTAACCCTGCCGCCGATATTTTTTTTACCCGCGTACGAAAAGCTCACCCTTTCTCCCTTGGTGCATACTATGTTAACGATAGTTCTTTGAACTATGAAAACAAAACAAGGGGAGATACCTATGAATAATAATTCCTGCGGTTATCCTTTGCAGCGTCAGGCGGGGAGAACGTATTGTGAGTGCG
Organism: Acutalibacteraceae bacterium; assembly: GCA_045638245.1. Lineage (GTDB taxonomy): Bacteria > Bacillota > Clostridia > Oscillospirales > Acutalibacteraceae > UBA6857. Next base: position 957 of record JAZUAZ010000243.1, read on the forward strand.
AATGCGGCAGTACTCTTTCCGAATTTCCCGAATGTGTAGCCTTTGCCATGGCTTACGTACCCTTTCAGGGCAGAGCGGACGACATCTATACCTGCGATAAGGCACTTATGAGAGGAACACTTTTCCCGTGTCTTGACAAGCCTTTTACAATGGGGTGTTGCAAATGATAAACACGAAAAATCTTAAACACAGACTTATGTCAGTACGCTTCGCACTGTGGGAACTTCAGCTTTATACCGATACTCACGGCTGTGACTGCGAAACCCTTAAGCTTATTGAATCCTTACGCAGACAGTGTGAGGAGCTGCTCAAGGAGTACGAATGCAAATACGGCTCTCTTACGTCAATGCACGATGTTGACTGCAGCTGGACAGAGATTCCCTTTCCTTGGGTAAACTGCGGAGGTGATTGCTGATGTTCCAATATGAAAAAATTCTTCAGTACCCTGTAAACATCAAAAAATGCAACCCGACCTATGCGAAAATCATAATTTCTCAGTACGGCGGCCCTGATGGTGAATTAGGTGCATCGCTCCGTTACCTCAGTCAGCGCTTTGCTATGCCTGACCCGAAACTTCAGGGCCTGCTTACTGATATAGGTACAGAGGAATAAAAATGGTTATATTAAAACTATAAAAAAGAAGAAAACTTCTTGTAAATATTTGTTTTTTTATGTTACTTTTTTACTTTTCATAACTTATATAAAGAAAAAGGATATTTTATGTAAAGGAGTATAAATATGTAAACTGTAAATAATATAGAACTAAAAAAATTAAAAGGAGGAAAAACAATGTCTATTACTACGATGCTATAGGCAGGCTTTGCGCTCAGCAGATTTCTGATAACAACGGCAATTACATCGGTGCTACTCAGTTTACTTACGACCTGAGAAACAACGTTATCAAAATCTCAAATAATATGGGCGGCAGAACGGTCAGCCAGAATTATGGCTATTCAGCTATAAGCTCAAGACCTGAAACTGCAAACTATGTCAAAGACAACCTGTCTATAAGATATACAATGTCGTCAACAAGGTATATTGATTATACCTATGACACGCTTAACAGGCTTACGGGCAAGACACTGTCTCTTGCTTCGCCTTTAAATTATGCTTATACATATAAGGCTTCTGCCCGTGGCGGCAATTACACCACAACACAGATAGCAACGGAAACTATCGGCAGTGATGTATACGGTTACACTTATGATAGCCTCGGCAATATCATTTCAATAAGCCTTAACGGTGAAGAAATCAGAAGCTTTGTTTATGATAGGTATAACCAGCTTAAGCGTGATAATAAGCTTGCAAACCTGACATATTATTATAACTATGACGGTTACGGCAATCTCACCGATAAGCGAACTTATGAATACACAACAGGTGATTTAGGCACAAGGCTCAGCAAAACAGATTACACTTATTCAGGTGACACTGCTGCAGGTTGGTCAAAGATTTTAACAGGATTCGGCAATGAAGCCATAACCTATGATGCCATAGGTAACCCGTTAACTTATCGAGGAGCAACCCTTGGTTGGGACACAAGAGAGCTTAAGAGCTATACGAAAGGCGATACAAGTGATACATATAGCTATGATGCTGACGGCTTAAGAGTAAGTAAAACCGTTAACGGTGTAACAATAATATTCCAATATGTAAATCTAAAAAATAAAACCGCTCAACTGAGCGGTTTTTGTTTTATCTTTAGCTGTGTTTGTTATGAAAGAACGCCATATCTACTGCAGGTGAGGACGATCGTTTTTTCAACGGTTTTAGTGTTAAGTCCAAGAGCATAATATTTCGCTGTTATATCACCAAAAGCCTTATTTCCAAGCTCGGATGCAACAGCAGAAGGTATCTTCCATTTTGTATTTACAATTGAATATGTAAGGCTGGAAGAGGTACAGGTGCAGGAATATCCGTCGTATACAAAAGTTCCGCTTAAATCAGCTGTCCACTCAATATCACCGTCACTGTTTTTGTATGTTAATCTCTTGCTGCCGAGTTTAGTGGTTCTTGTTTCTATTGCAGAAGCAGATGAAAACCCTTCGGTTATTTCTATTTCGATGTAAGAACCATCTTCAAAATATTCTACAGATGAATACTTTGTGGGCTTCACGGTTTCATTTGAAGCTAATGTATCAAAGCTAAATAAAAAAAGTAATGTGAATGAAATTAGAATTGAAAAGATTTTTTTCATATAATTATCTCCTTGATTTTATTGTGCAATATAAGAATTGTCGATGATAACATCTTTTACGATATTATAGTCTGATTCACTTTCATATGATTTATGTGCATCCGTAAGAGAAATTAAAAGTGAACTTGCAAGCATCAATAACGCCATAGTAATACCAATGATTACTACCTTGCGCATATTTACTGCTCTCTTAATTGCCTTCGGATCTGCTTGTGATAAATAAGTTTTTGCCATTTCCTCGGGAGTGCCGAAGTGCTCATAAATTTCAGAAATATCCCGAATTTCCTTGCGCTCTGCATAGTCATAAACAAAACCTTCGATTTCGTTTATTATCTCTTTTTTTAATTTCCTGCTGCAAACAAGGCCATCCCGGATTTCTGAAAGATATTTTTCGATTTCTTTTTCTGTTGCGTGCATAAATATCTCCCTAAT
>JAZUAZ010000244.1:0-1866 GCA_045638245.1 Acutalibacteraceae bacterium
GCGAGAGTTGACCTTGTTTACGGCGACGAAGAGCTTTCCTTCCTTGATACAGGTGCGGCAGGGGAGTATAGCATTGTGGCTTACGACTGTGCCGGCAATAAGAGTAGCAAGTAGTCAGTAGTCAGTAGCCACGCGCCGACGTGGGTTTAAGACGAAAGATTTTACCCGCGGATGTCAGGTGGCAATTATACAACGCAAATATAAAAGGCGGGGATAACTCCTCGCCTTAGTTTTTTTATTCTTCACCTATAAGCTCGCTTACTGTCACGCCAAGCACCTTTGCTATGGCAAAAAGCTCAATGTCGGTTACTGTCCGTAATTTGTCTTCGATTCTTGAAACTGAGCCTCTGCAGACGTAAACACCTAAAAGCTCAAGCTTGTTTGAGAGTGACTGCTGGCTCATATTACGCTCTTTACGGTACTTTTTTACGTTGTCGCCGATGAGATTCATTTCGTTTCCGTCGATAATTCTCGCCACAGTATCATCTCCCTTACTACATTTTGTCTTGACAAAGGACAAAACATATGTTACCATATACTTAAGCAAAACTTGTCTTATAAGAGGACAAAACGCAAAACGGAGGAAATAAAAATGAAAAAAGTTATAGCAGTTTTACTCGCAGTATGTATGCTCTTTGCTTTTGCCGCTTGCGGTGATAAGGAAAGTGCAACACCTGCCGATGCTGAGACAACTCTGACTCAGGTAGATGAAACAACCGTACCCGAAACAACCGAAGCGGTTAAGCCTGAGCCCGTAAAGCCCGAGCCAGTGGTGCTTCTTGATAATGAGAAGCTTACAGTAACAATCAACGATGCTTATGTTGATGAGACGATGGGCTACACTCTCAAGGCTGTTTTTGAAAATAAGAGTGACAAGGATTACACCTGCTATATTGAGCCTTCTTCAATCAACGGTATCAATGTGGGAAACCTTTTTTATGCTGATATTGCCGCAGGCAAGAAGGCGGTAGAAAAAATCGAATTTGACGATGCGCTTCTCAGAGCGAACGGAGTAGGGGATTACACAGATATCGAAATGACAGTTATTATTGCCGATGCAGGTGATCTGTTCAGCGATCCTATTGCCGAATATACAGTACATTACTATCCCCAGGGCGAGGATAAGGCAACAAAGTATGTAAGACAGCCCGTTGCTACCGATAAGGTGCTTCTTGATAATGAATACATAACCGTTACGGCTACGGGATTAATTCATGACGATGATTTTGAATGTACCGACCTTTGGCTTTACGTTGTCAATAAGAGCGATAAGGACATCAGTCTTGATGTAGAGTCCTGCTCAATCAACGATATAATGATGGATGTTTTCTTCGGCGAATCAGTGCCGGCAGGAAAATCTCTCTTCGGCACTATATCCTTCTACGATGAAGAGCTTAAGGAAAAGGAAGTCGGAGAAATCGGTGAAATCGAAATAAAACTCTCGGGCTACGATGAGGCTGTGTATCTCGGTTCCATTCTCGACATTGACCCCGAAGAGCTTCTCGGTGAAGGTGTGGAGGACCTTCTTGAGGGAGGCATCGAAGGCATTCTCGGCGGCGATACAGATTTCTATCTCTTTGAAGAAACGGTTGTTTACGAGCCGTAAAAATTGTGAAAAGTAAGGCATAGGATTGCACTCTGCCTTGTTCTTTCTTATACTATGGTGTTTTAAAATGCATATTCCGAAAACTTTTTCAAAAAATTCACCTAACCCCTTTACATTTAAAAAACATTGTGCTATAATCTTCAAGCATTATGCCGATTTCTCGGTTTGCGGGTAAATGTCCGACGGACTTTTCACCTAACCGTATACTGGGGGTCAGGTATGCAAATATTATTAAGAGGTGAAAAAATCATGATGACAAA
>JAZUAZ010000245.1:0-4028 GCA_045638245.1 Acutalibacteraceae bacterium
CCTTATATATTAAGGATTAAAGAAGACCGTCGAAGAAGTCGATTGTGTCTGAATCCTCTGTAAGAGTAACGATTGCTTTCTTCCATGAGGGTGTGTAACCCTGGAAACGACCGTATCTTCTGAGGTGGCCTTTGCAGTTCATGGTGTTAACCTTAGCTACCTTTACGCCGAAAACTTCTTCAATAGCGTTTTTGATTTCAGCCTTGTTTGCATCCTTAGCAACCTTGAAGGTGTACTTTTTGAATGCTGTGCCCATCATTGATTCTTCAGTGATGATAGGCTTGAGGATGATATCATGTGCTGTTCTTTTCATTATGCATAAACCTCCTCAATCTTAGCAACTGCATCCTTGAGAACAACGAGGCTGTTGCAGTTAAGAATATCATATACATTAAGTGTGTTTACGAGTGTTGTCTTAACACCTGCAATGTTTCTTGCACTTCTGTAGATGACGTCGTCCTTTTCGGGAAGTACGAGAAGAGTCTTCTTACCAACCTCGAGAGCTGAAAGAACCTTAACAACTTCCTTAGTCTTGATTGCATCGAGCTTGAACTCATCGAGAACGATGATTTCGTTAGCTGCAACCTTTGAAGAAAGAGCTGACTTCATAGCAAGTCTTCTTACCTTCTTGTTTATTGAGAAGCCATAGTCACGGGGCTTGGGACCGTGTGCGATACCACCGTGGTACCACTGAGGTGATCTTGTTGAGCCCTGTCTTGCGCGGCCTGTACCCTTCTGTCTCCAGGGCTTCTTGCCGCCGCCGCTAACTTCTGCACGTGTCAGGGTTGACTGTGTGCCCTGACGCTGGTTTGCAAGATAGTTGACAACTACAAGGTGCATTGCTGATGTGTTCGGCTCGATACCGAAGATGCCGTCAGCAAGGTCAATATCTGAAACCTTCTTTCCGTTTACGTCGAATACTGATACGTTAGGCATTTACTTGGCTCCTTTCTTACGCTTTTTTAACGCTGTTTACTACCATTACGATGCCCTTCTTGGGACCGGGGATTGCGCCCTTGATAGCGATGAGGTTGTTTTCTGCATCAACCTTAACAACGTCGAGATTCTGGATTGTAACTCTTTCACAGCCGAGGTGACCAGCCATTCTCTTACCCTTGAAGATACGAGCGGGGTCGATAACACCGAGTGAACCAGCGTGTCTTGCAACGGGGCCGGTACCGTGTGTTTCCTTAAGTCTTGAGAAGTTCCATCTCTTGATTACGCCTGCTGTGCCCTTACCTTTGCTTGTGCCGACTACGTCAACCTTTTCGCCTGCTGCAAAGATGTCTGCCTTGATGATGTCGCCAACGTTAAGAGCGCTGTCGTCCTCAAGTCTGAATTCCTTAAGAATCTTCTTGGGAGCAACGTTTGCCTTGTCGAAGTGACCCTTCTCAGGCTTGTTTGTTCTTGTTACCTTCTTGTCCTCGAAGCCAAGCTGAACAGCTGCATAGCCGTCGTTTTCAACTGTCTTCTTCTGAACAACTGCGCAAGGACCAAGTTCTACAACTGTTACGGGAATTACCTTACCCTTTTCGTCGAAAACCTGTGTCATGCCGACTTTTCTGCCGATAAGACCTTTTTTCATTTTGTTATCCTCCTAATTGGTTATTGGTTGCCGTCCGGCAACATGACCTGTGTCCGTCTTTTGCTGAATCGGGTATAGAAATCAGAATTTATCTCTTGATTTCGATTTCAACGCTAGCCGGAATCTCAAGATTTGTCAGAGCCTCTACGGTCTTGGGTGTAGGTCTGATGATATCAATGAGTCTCTTGTGAGTTCTCTGCTCAAACTGTTCGCGGCTGTCCTTATACTTGTGAACAGCACGAAGGATTGTAACTACTTCCTTTTCTGTGGGAAGAGGGATGGGACCTGAAACAGTAGCGTTTGTTCTCTTAGCTGCTTCAACGATCATCTCTGCTGCCTTGTCAACAAGGTTGTGGTCGTAACCCTTGAGTCTGATACGGATCTTTTCCTTTACTGCCATTTTGTTTGCCTCCTAATAAGAATTAGTAGGGCGGTGCTTTTTCTTTCTACTCGCCCGGGTGTTTACACATTTCCCATTTAAAAACCGGAAACGTGATATTTCCGGTCGAAGCTTTGAAAAAAGCACAGTTCACCCCTATACGCTGTTTAAGTCCGAGGCGCAGAATTCCCCTAAGGAGAAGCACCCGACCTTAACGCAAGATAACAGCGTTAAAGATGAAATATAGATCGCCCGGTTTTAAATCGGACATACTCCGCGGAAATTTCCCGCCTCTGAGGACGGCCACCTCCCGCATCATCGCATATCTTGAGGTTGTGTGAAGGCGCAGTTATACCCAAACCCGCTTCACACGCTCGTATATGATAACATAAAGATTGGTAATTGTCAACGATTTTAAGAAAAAAAGTTTGTGAAAAATGCAAGAATTTTCAAGCTCTTTTTCAGCCACTAATCCTTGTGTTTTCAGCACTTTTTTGATACAAAATATAGAGTACACACCCGAGAGAGTGTGTACTGATTTTGCATATATATTATAATAGTATAGGAATTTTGCAAAAAAGTCACTGTTCAGCCGTATAATTCTCCACCGCATACATAAAGCCGTCCATGAGGAATTTCTCCGCTTCCTTCGCAGGCTTTGTCCATTTTAACAAATCAAATCCGTGGAAACAACCGTCAAAAAGTCTGAAGTGCACCTCGATGCCCTCGGCTCTGAGCTTTTCAACATATTCAACAGTCTCATCCTTAAAAGGCTCCACCGTACCAACGTAGGTAAGTGTCGGTGGAAGTCCCCCGCAATCCCTTTCCCTCGCAGGTGCCGCATACTTTTCCACCTTGTCCGTTCCATAGCTTTCACCGAGGTACAGTCTCCAGCCAAGCTCGTTGGATTTACTGTTCCACACGGGCGCATCGTTGTTCTGAGCCGAGGCTGTTATCATTCTGTCATCAATCATCGGGTAAAGAGGCATCTGAAAAGCGATATTTACATCGCCCGTATCTCTTGCCTTAAGCACAACCGCAGTGCAAAGTCCCCCGCCCGCACTGTTGCCGCCGACGAAAATCTTATCGTCTCTCATTCCGTACCTGTGTCCGTTTTCTTTAAGCCACAGAAGAGCCTCATAGCAATCATCAAAGGCCGCAGGGTACGGAGCGCGTACCGCCTTGCGGTAGTCGGGAGCAACCACAACACAACCCGAAGCATCAACAAACTTCTGTATGAAATGAAAATCCTGCTCAGGACAACCAAGACCGTAGCCGCCACCGTGAATCCACAGAAGGCCGGGAACTCCCTCCTTTTTCACCTTAGGAGAGCAGACACGAAGGCGAAGTTTACTGCCATCCTTGCGGTTTATGTATATCTTCCGTGAGTTTATACCCTTCGTCAGGTCGGGAAGTCCGAATTTCTGAAGGAAGAAATCCGCCGTTTTGAAAAAGCCGAGAGTAAACTTCGGCACTGTAAATCTGATGACATTTCCCACTGCACGAAGCTCAGGGTGAATGTCACGCGTTTTTATTTTTCGTTTTACCATGGGCATGAATCATATAACCCTTTCCGCTTTTTTGAATAAATATAAAAATGCAGACCGTGCATTATATATAGTATACTGCTATGATATCATATTCTTCTTTCAGATGCTACCGGTATCAATAAAAATTTTTGTTTGTTGTTAAATGGTCGCTATATACAAAAATCCATTGCTCGCCGCAAGGCGTTACTTTCTTGAAAGAAAGTAACCAAAGAACTTTTCTTATTCTTTTCACTAAAAAAGCTCCCTCACGAGAGGGAGCTTTTTAAACGAATTATTCAGCGTCGGGAGCGTAGAGATCCTTAAGCTTGAGGAGGTGTGCGTATCTTTCCTTAGCAACCTTTTCACTCTTTTCGAAGAGTGCTTCAGCTCTGCTGGGGAATTCACGCATAAGTCTTGTATAACGTGCTTCATTCTTGATGAATGCCTGGTAGTCAGCGTTGGGCTCCTTGCAGTCAAGTGTGAAGGGATTCTTGCCTTCTGCCTTGAGAGCGGGATTGTAACGGAAGATGTTCCA
>JAZUAZ010000246.1:0-2571 GCA_045638245.1 Acutalibacteraceae bacterium
CTTGACGGTATAACCGCCTATACAGATATGCCCTTGAAGATTCCCGTATACACCGGAGGAATTATGGGTTTTCTCTCTGTGGCAGCCTTTATCGTTATGATAATTCTCGATATCCTCAAGCCGTGTTTAAATCTTTCACTCGGTTATATTGCTGCCCTTATAGTTTTAATGAGTGCAATTATATGCGTTTTTCTTGGAATTATAGGCTACTACATCGGGAAAATTCACACCCAGGTTAAAGACAGACCTATTTTTATTGCGAAAGAGATTCTCAGCTATGAAGAAAATTAAGGAACTTGTATTAAAATATAAAGAGCTTATCACGTACGTTTTTTTCGGAGGGCTTACAACCGTTGTAAATCTCATAGTTTTCAAGCTTTCGGGCATGGTGCTCGGTGATGAACGCTATCTAATCTCAAATACAATTGCCTGGATAGTTGCGGTAATTTTCGCCTTCATAACAAACAAGCTCTGGGTTTTTGAAAGTAAAAGCTTATCTGCTAAAGTGCTCTTCAAAGAAATCCCCTCTTTTTTTGCAGCAAGAGTATTATCGTTTATTATTGAAGAAATCGGTCTTTTCGTACTTGTTGACTTGTTAGGATTTTCAAAATATTCACTTAATGTTATGTCGATTGAAATAAGCGGCGAAATGATTTCAAAGCTGATTTTGGCAGTTGTTGTTGTTATATTTAACTATTTCTGCTCAAAGCTGATTATATTTAAGAAGAAAAAAACAGCATAACAAATAAAAGAGTCGGATGGTCCGACTCTTTTCGTTTTATATAAAATTGTTGACGTATACCATCAATCGGCATAAGCTGCCTGAATAGCATAGTATGCAGGTTTCGGATTTCCATCGCTATCAACAAGACCCCACTTCGTTTCAACAGGACAATCCTCCTGACCGCAAACATAGCAGGAACCGGTATCATCCCACATATAAACAAATGAACCTATAACATAATCAAGATTTCTTATTTTAGGTACAATATATGAGAAAAATTCCGCCTGACCTTCAGGTGTATGTGGAAACTCGTAAAGACCGAAGCCTTCGGGAAGTTCTCTGTAAAGATGACTTCTGAACTCACCTTCAAACATAAGTTCTGCTCTGTATTCAGGTGTTTCTTCAGCATATCTGTCAAACTCATTGGCAAGCTCTGCAGGTAAATTCTTTATAAAATTATCAATATCCGCTCTTGCTTCGTCTTCACTTGAGTAACCGTAACCTTCAAGAATAGCAGTTCTTTCCTCTTCACTCTTAGTCTGACCGAGGCCGATATAGCCGAACTCACAAAGAATAACAGGCTTTCCTGTTACCTTACGTACATAATTAAGAACCGTGATGTATTGATCTGCATTTTTAAGCAGATTCTCAAAACATCCGAGATAAAGATCGACTCCGACATAGTCGCAATACTGATGATATGGCTTCATCTTTACAGGCATATCAAGAATTGAAAGGGCAGCAAGATTATATCCTATAATAACGTCTTCTCTTATCGGATACATAGCCTCAAGCTGCATACCGATGAACTCATATGCCTCTTCCATTGTAAGAGGATATGTGAATCGGTCTATTCCCATTTCATTTGTAATCTGAAAGGCTCCTACTATTCCGCGAAGATCCTCCATATAAAAGCGCGCAATATTCTGTATAGCGTCACGGCTTTCCGGTAGGCGCGGATCAATTCCGTATTCAATATAATCCTCTGGATAAGGTGTAATACCGAAAATTCTTATGCCGTTATCAGCATATTCCTGCGCTTCTTTCTTCCAATGAATGTAGCTTTGTGAAAGCTCTCCCGCTTCATCATAAGGGAATGGAATATCATCACGAAACCACTCAATGTTAGCTTCATTCAAAAGGTCGTACTGCGGTTCAGCGTGGCAAACTCCCTTGATATATCCGCCCGTTTTTTCAAGAGCAATCTCAACCTCGTTCTCAAAAGGCGCCTTCATATCCGTAAGAAAGAAATTAAGAATGGGTGTGAGTATTGCAAGAAGGAATCCTACAACTTTAGCAAAAAGCGGTGAAAATGTCATAAAAATATCTCCTTTTCAACTATTTGATTACAAGTTCGTTAAAATTATTACATACTTGTAACCTTTATATAAAACTACCACAAAAAAATTCCATTGTCAATAAAAAATCAGCACTTATTAAAAGTGCTGAAACGAATTATATATTATTAACCTGACAAAAATGATTCAATCCTTCTTTGCTGTCATTTTTTTGACAATGATGCTCATGACAACAACAAACACCGGTATCGGCACTATATAAAGAAGGCTGTACGGATTTGACAAATCGCCTTTATTAGCAAGAAGTGTAAAAAGTACGTTAAATGGAAGCATCCCAAGATTTGACGCAATAAAGAATTTCATAAAATTCACATTCATTGCACCATATATTACGCTCATAAGATCAGACGGTACAACGCCGGAAGCCTTTACGACATATACAACCATAAATTCATTTTTACCTGCAAAATCGTCAAGCTTTTTAATTTTCGGGAACTTTACCTTAAGTGTATCAAGAAGCTCCTTACCTGCAAATCTGCCAAAATAATA
>JAZUAZ010000247.1:0-28603 GCA_045638245.1 Acutalibacteraceae bacterium
CACTCAATATGGTTACCGCCTGCGGCACGGCAACAGCAAACAGGATTCCCCTGCTTGTCCTTCCCGGCGACACCTTCGCCTGCCGTCAGCCCGACCCCGTACTTCAGCAGATTGAACAGCCCACAAGCTATGCCACTACGGCTAACGATGCTTTCAAGGCCGTCTGCAAATACTGGGACAGAATTGAAAGACCCGAGCAGCTTATGACAGCCTGTCTCAACGCTATGCGCGTACTTACAGACTGGGCTGAAACAGGTGCTGTATGCCTTGCAATGCCGCAGGACGTTGAAGGCGAGGCTTACGATTACCCCGAGTATTTCTTCCAGAAGAGAGTATGGTACCTTGACCGCAGACCTGCTACACGCAGAGAGATTGATGCGGCGGCTGAGCTTATTGACAAGGCAAAGAAGCCTATAATGATTGTCGGCGGCGGTGTGACCTATTCAGGTGCATGGCAGGCAGCACAGTACTTTGCAGAGCGTTTCAACATTCCGATCGGCGAAACGCAGGCCGGCAAGGGTCAGATTCCGTGGGATTGTCCGCTCAACCTCGGCGGTATCGGCGTTACAGGCGGTGCAGCCGCAAACGCTATTGCAAAGCAGGCTGACCTTATCATCGCAGTAGGTACAAGACTTACCGACTTTACAACCTGCTCAAAGTGGGGCTTCCATAACCCGGATGTTAAAATGCTGTCAATCAACGTTTGTCCCTTTGATGCATTCAAGATGGATGCTACTGCAGTAATTGCCGATGCAAAGTCAGCCGTTGATGCAATTTGTGCAAAGCTTGACTACAAGTCAGAGTGGACAAATGAAATTGCCGATGCAAAATCATCCTACGAGGCTGAAATTGACCGTTGCTACAACGAAAAGCTTGACGGTGTGCTTTCACAGAAAAGAGCACTTGGTATTATCAACGAGGTAATTGCCGATGATGCAGTTGTTATCGGTTCCTCAGGCTCACTTCCCGGTTGTCTTCAGAGAATCTGGAAGTCAAAGGCTCCTGATACATATCATGTAGAATACGGATTCTCATGTATGGGCTATGAAATATGCGGTGCACTTGGTGCAAAGCTTGCGGCAGGTGACAGAGAGGTATACTCAATGGTTGGTGACGGTAGCTTCCTTATGCTTCATAGTGAGCTTTATACTGCTGTTCAGGAAAACAAAAAGATAAATGTTATGCTCTTTGATAACAGTGGTTGGGGATGTATTGAAAACCTTCAGAATAATCAGGGTACAGATACCTTCGGTACACGCTTCACAAGAAGAAACGAAGAAAGCGGTCTTCTTGACGGCGAGGTAATTATGACTGATTACGCCAAGATTGCTGAAGGCTATGGCTGTAAGGCATACAGAATCACCACAGAAGAGGAACTCTATGCCGCTATTGAAGACAGTAAGAAGCAGACAGTTTCCACCCTTTTTGATATGAAGGTTGGCCACAAGTCTATGACAGACGGCTATGATTCATGGTGGAGAGTCGGTGTTGCTGAAGTTTCTGAGAGCGAGAGAGTTCAGGAATGCTATGAGGATATGAAGGCTAATATTGAAAAGGCCCGTTTATATTAATTTAAAGGAGAAAGTAAAAATGCTTAACAAAGAAAAAGTATATCTTGCATGCGCTCCCATCGCATGGACAAATGATGACCTTCCCGATTTAGGTGCTGAAAATACCTTTGAGCAGTGTGTAAGTGAAATGGCACTTGCAGGCTTTACAGGCAGTGAAATCGGTAACAAATACCCCAAGGATGTTGAAACACTCAAGCACAAGCTTGATGTAAGAGGTATGAGAATCTGTAATGCGTGGTTCTCCTCTCTTCTTCTTTCAGAAGGTTACGAGGCAACAATTGAAGCTTTTATTAAGCACAGAGACTTCCTTCATGCTCTTGGCGCAAAGGTTATCGGTGCTTCTGAGCAGGGTAACAGCATTCAGGGTAAGGATGTAAGCATCTTCGGTGAAAAGCCCGTTTACACTGATGAGCAGTGGGAGCTTATAGCTAAGGGCTTTAATGAGATGGGCAGACTTGCAAAGGAAAAGGGTATGTACTTCACTGTTCATCACCACATGGGCACAGGCGTACAGACAGAAGCTGAAATTGATAAGCTTATGGAAATCACAGATCCCGACCTTGTTTACCTTCTTTTCGATACAGGTCACCTTTCATTCAGCGGTGAGGATGTTCTCGGTGTACTTAAAAAGTATGTTCACAGAACAAAGCACGTTCATCTCAAGAGCATCCGTAAGGATGTAATCGAGGATGCAAAGAACAAAGGCTATTCTTTCCTTGATTCAGTACGTGCCGGCTCATTTACCGTACCCGGTGACGGTGACTTCGACTTCACTCCCGTGTTTGATATCCTTGATGAAGCAGGATATGAGGGATGGGTTGTTGTTGAAGCAGAGCAGGATCCCGCTAAAGCTAATCCTTATGAGTATGCAGTTCTTGCAAGAAACTATATAAGAGAAAAGACAGGACTTTAATTGCTTGAGCAGCATACGGTTATAATGGCCGTATGCTGCTTTTTTATAAGGGGGAGAGAACAATGAAAGAAATAAATTCAGCCTTCAAACCGAAGAATAAAGGTATATCGGTCGCTTTAATTGCTTTATCAGTTGTATTTTTTATAGCGTCAGGTATTCTTGTGTTTTTGTCAATATATGAAGGCGGGTCGCTGTTCGGTGCAAAAATGGCTGACGATACACCTCTTGCTGAAAGTGATATTGGTGGTGCGGTAGCAGTAAAAGATATAAATCCTGCGCTTAATAAAGCTATTATTTCTGTAGTGCTTGATAAATATAACACACACACCGCAGAAAGCCTTAAAGCTCAGACCTGTGTTGTCGAAAGTACTGAATCAGTAGCCTTGCTTGAAAGCTATACCGCTTATCTTGACTCGCTTTCGGTCGAAGGTATACAGTACAATTTAATTTACGATGATTATGACAATGACGGTGCCGTTGAGTACTATCTTTATATTTATTTCCCTGTTAAGGCTACCTTTGTTGCACTAGGCGATAATCAGGCTTACTCTGATTATATAAATAATGCCGGAGGAGAAGATGACTCTCAGGGTATTATAATTTATGGTGATACTTATGACGGTAAGACAACATTCCGCACTTATTACTCAGGTGCAGATTATCACTCTGTGCACAATATCTCAGTAAGCGACGGTGTTATGAATGTTTCTTACGGTTCAGGTGCGGGTGAAATTTATGTAGTGTGCACACCTTATGTTGTTTATGAAAATTACGCTTATCAGGACGAAGCTTTCAGACAGATGTGTGATTCATATGCCAGCGCACTTCGTACAGATGGTTATACTGAGGTATATTATTATTGCGCGGATCTTTCAGATGCCGAAGGAGAAGAAACTGTTTTCGTATTCACTGACAGGTACGGAAAGGTTAATGTACGTGTTGTTACATTTATAAACGGAAAAATTCATTATGTTTATGAAAACGTCTCAGAAGTATGTGCTACCTATATTGTGGAGATAGAATCCAAATCATATCTTATTGAATATTCTCAGTCGATAGGTCTTGGCAGTGAAGATTATGAAAGTAATTATTTTTACAGAATTTTCAGATTTGATAATGGGTACGTTACATCGGAATATAACAGAAGTGAAACAACTGTAAAATATGGTACTGTAAGTGCAGAAAACGAATCTTTTTTTGCAAAATTTAACAGCTATGTTGCAAATGCTGTTGTTCTTTCCGATCCATATGAAATTACAGGATATGGCTCACTCAGTCAGTCTTCAGGAATGAGTACTCATAAAGAGAACAACGGCGATGGCACCGAAACAGAGCAAAGATATCTTAATATATCTAATTGCAGCACATCAAAGCAGGGAATCGTAAACGTACCTGAAACATCCTATCTTAACTTCAGAAACGGTCCGTCAGTTGATTTTGATAAAATTCTTATTGATCATACTGACGATGACAGTTATGTACGTCAGTTGAAGGGCTCTTCTGTGACTGTTGTTGATACTGTAAATACAGGTGATGAAGAGAATCCGGTGTGGGTAAAGATTCAGATTAAGTATAATGATCTTACTTTGATAGGTTATTCTTCTCAGATGTGGATTGATCTTCCCGGAATAAGACATATATCTGTAGGTGATAGCTTAGAAATTACTGCTGATACCAATGAAAATCAACTTACATGGACCTGTAATGACAGTTCAATTGCTTCAATCGACAGCTCAAGCGGTAAGCTTACTGCTCATAACCCGGGTCTTGTGCTTGTTACAGTTACATCTGAATCAGGACTTTCAGATAGCTGTCTTATTGCGATTGATTGAGGGGAGGGTTAATAATGGTTAGCAAATTTTGCGAAAAATGTGGCACAAAAAGAGAAGAAAACAGCTTGTTTTGTATTAAGTGCGGATGCAGATTTCCTGATGAATCGGATGTTAAAGAAAAAAACAGCTCTGATAAGCAGCAGGTGTATGTAACCGCTTCCTCTGATACTGTTGAAAACGCTCAGGAGAATCCGCAGAATTACGGGCAGGCGGTTTTGCAGGATGCGAGTGATAAAAAAGCTAAGAAGGTAAAAAAGCCGTCTTACAAAGTAGAAATACTTGTTTTGGTACTTTCTGTTATCTGTTTTATTGGTTCATTAGGCTTTTTCCTTGTAATGAAAACAACAGCTTTTGATAGTATTGGTTTTGTACGTAATCTTAAACATCTTGATAATGCAGTGGCGGAAGGTGTTACAGAAATACCGGAGCTTACAGTTGAAATGGCGGAGGAAATTCTGAATAATGCAACCGACTTTCCTTATTATCACTTCGAATCAAGCAATATGCTTGACAAAAATGATTATATAATCCATCCCATTTCGGTAGATAGCGGTTATGAGGTTAAATGCTACGCTGTCGAGGGTATAGATACGCTCGATGATTATTACACTTATTTTGAAAAGTTCGGAACAAGAGAGTTTATTGAAAAAAATCTTACTCACGAGGCCTATTATATACTTAAGGACACAAAACCGTATTTTTCACCAAATGAATGGATGGGTAATGAACCTTACATTGCCGAGAGTTTGTGTCTTGAAAAAATTGATGATGAAACCTTCCTTGCACGTAAGGGCGGGAACGATTCAGGCGTTGTCCTCAAATATATTGATGGTGCTTTTAAGGCTACAGATATCACTCCCGAAGAAGCTGTAGCACAAATTGACAGTAATGCAACTATTGTGCTTCCTCAGGTGCAGTACGGAATGTCTCTTGACAGAGCGGAAAGAGAACTCAATAAGCTTGGTCTGAAGCTTGATAGGAACGATATTACCTACATAAAACCTTATTGGGGTATGGATGGTTACGATCACTATGTTTCAGCTTTCAAAAAAAGCTATATGAAGCATAAGACAGGGGATTCTGTTGGTGTTTTCGTTGCGGTTGAAGACCCGGAAACTTACGTACCTGGTAGTATTCCAGATATAGTTACCGATGATTATGCCAGAGAGTTGCTTATAAATGCAAGTGCAACTGAGATGAAATGGCTGCAGTTTTTATATCGTTTTATTGATGAAAGCTCAAAATATGAGGATGCTGACAGATGTCACTATGTTGACAGAAGTGACTATATAGATATTACTTTGAACGGATATACTTATCAGGCATATGCGGTTGTTGACGATCAGATAAAATCTGTTGCGGATCTTTATTCTCTTTATAACAGGTATTTTGATAAAGAATATGCAGACAGAGCCTGTGACGGATATGTTGATTCTGATGGTAAGCTTTATGTACCTGTTGGTGATGCAGGATTATGGGATCCTTGTATAGATTATACTGACAATATTACAAAAATCAGCGATAACCATTACCGTTATTGCTTAATCGGTCATGATCATTATGATGATAGTGTTGTTGAGATCTTCTATGATATTGTTCTCGAGGATGGTAAATGGGTGTTTACTGAAAAATATGCAGATGAATATGATACTTTTTTCCATGGCTTTATGCCTATAGAGGATGCTTCAACCAGAATATCTGATTAATAAAAAATCCATCGCATCTGCGATGGATTTTTTTTATTTCAATATAGCCTCAGCTACCTTTAAATCATACGGGTATGTTATTTTTATATTCTGAACATCACCTTTTATGAAGTATACCTTTTCATCACTTACGGTAAAAATACTGCAAGAGTCGGTGAGGATAGCCTTCATTTCTGGAGCAAGATTCTCATAAAGCTTTTTCAGTTTAAGCGCTTTGAATGTCTGTGGAGTCTGACACTGATATAGTTTGCTCCTGTCAGGGGTGCTGCTTACTGTAATACCGTCGAAACTTTCGATTATTGTGTCTGTTGCCGGTATTGCTGTGCCGATTGCATCATATATTTTTGATTTATCTATATGTTCTATAATTATATTATGTGTAACAAAAGGTCTTACTGCATCGTGAGTTACAATTACTGTGTTTTCGTCAAGTTCACCGAGCCTTTCAATGTATCTGACAGCGTTTATAATTGTTTCGTTTCTGTCTTTTCCGCCTTTTATTACAACAATTTTTTCACTGCAGAAGTGCTTGCACAGAAGCTCGCTTGTAAAATCACACCACTCTTCGGGGCACAATACGATAATTTTCCTGAATTTATCACAGTCGAGAAATTTCCCTACGGTGTGGGCTATTATAGGCTTGTCAGATACTGATATATATTGCTTGGGTATTTCGGCTCCCATTCTGTTACCTGATCCGCCTGCTGCAATTACTGCATAAAGCATATTTTTCAACCCCTTACATTTTATACTAAAATTATACTGAATCCGATTTAATTGTCAATATGTGGATATTTCTTAAAAGTTGACAAAATATCACATAAAGAGTATAATATCAAAGATATATTATACGAGGTGACCTTAAGTATGAATCAGTATTTTCTTGATGAGATAAAGTGTATATTCGGTGAAATCTCTAAGAAGAAGCATCGACCGAAGTTCTATGCTGATAAAAAAGTAACAGTAGTGTGTGATGAGCATAGTCTTGCTGCTTATCTTGCTGCTTACTATACATCTGTGTGTGATGCAGAGGCAGGTGGAGCTGTTGATGTAATTGCTGAGAGTGATTGGCAGAACAGAGATCTTTATGATGAAGTTTTAAATGAAAATCCGATACTCGGTATTCATTCCAATTACGTTGAATTTTCAAAAGAACGTACTTTTGACGAAAATAATACCGTGTTTTATATAGCTAATCTTCAGCTTGAAAAATATAATGATGCCGAGACTTTTATGAAAAAAAAGAGCAATCTTTCCGAGTGGCTTGATCGCTCACGTGAAGTGGGGGCAAAATTTGTTTTTGTACCGATTTTTAATTTTAACAAACCTTTTCCGCAGGGAATAGCTGCGTGTTCGGAAAGGGAGCTTGAGGCTATAAGCCTTTTCGACTGTGATTTTGTTCAGGGTAAGCAGGTTGTTGAGCTTGAGGATGTCTGCCGACGTCACTTTGATGATAATTACAAGAATATAACTGTTGTACGCTTTGATAATATTTTTGGCCCTCTCGTAAAAAACACATCAAAAATTGATTTTGACGGTATATTTGATGATCTGTTAAATAAAAATTGTGTCAAATTTAACAGAGGTGATGTGTTTGTGTATTATACCGCTTGTTATATAAGACAGGCAGTTTCAGCTGTACACTGCGTTTCAATTAAAGGATTGCCCGGTAATATTTATAATGCTTCCAATTATCGTTTTACTCTTCACGATATAAAGAATAATCTTTATAAAAGCTTCAGCTACAGAAAGCCTGAGATTACTTTCGATGGAACCGAAGAGGTTGACTGTTGTGATAACAGCTATGAGTGTCTGAGTAATCTTAAAATAAAAAACCTTGGTTGGACAATTGTAACTCCGCTGCAGGAAGCTGTTTATCGTACTGCTCTTGCCGGGACTGATGATGAATACGTCGCCGGATTCTACGTAAGCATTTATCAGGGTAAGCTTGAGCGCATAAAAAAGGTTGAAATGGATATCATTAAAGAGATAGACCGCATTTGTAAAGCAAACGATATAAAGTATTTTCTTGTCGGTGGATCTCTCTTGGGTGGTGTCAGACATAAGGGCTTTATACCGTGGGATGATGATATTGATATAGGTATGCTCAGGGAGGATTATAACAAGTTCAAAAAGGTTTGTCCGGGTGCTCTTTCGGATAAAATGCGTTATCAATCTTACAGTCAGGAACCGAACTCTCATTATATATTTGAAAAAATCAGACTTAAAGAGACTTATTTCAATACAAAGTTTTCTAATAGATTCCCCGATATTGAAAACGGCATTTTTGTTGATGTACTTGTTTATGATAAAACATCAAACGTAAGGGTTTTGCAGAAGCTGCACGTTAAACTTATTAAAATGGTGAGTCGAATTATAAATGTACGTTGGGTCAATGTGCCGAGAAAGGGTATTCACTATACGGCCACAAAAATTTTTCTTCCCTTTATGCGTCTCATACCTTTCAGGGTGTATCACTGGTGCTTTGAGGCTGTACTTCGTATGTTCAACTGGAACAAGAAAAGCCGATATCTTATTGACGGTGTCGGACAGAATGTAGGTAAGGGTGCATTCCCGATATCCTGGTTTGATGAAATGACAGAGATACCTTATGAAGATATGTACTTCAGTGTGCCTGCAAAGTACGATGAATATCTCAGACATTGGTACGGAGACCGGTATATGGAGCTTTTACCGATTTCATCAAGAAAGTCCGGCCATAGTCTTAAGAGAATGGATCTTGGTAAATATCTTTTTGCTGAAACGGAGAATCTCCCTTCACATATCAATGATCTAAGAGGAGAGCTTTTTGAAAAGCCTCTCGATGAATAAAGTTAAAAACCGAGTTCATATGGAACTCGGTTTTTAACTTTTTCTTGACATAGGTATTAAAAAATAGTATTATATGCTATAATACTATTACTATGGGTAAATAGCCTTTCGGATGAATATATTAAAACTTAAAAAAGGAGGTTTAGTTTAATATGAGTGAAAATGAAAAGAACAAACCCAGAAATCAAAGTACACAGAAAAAGAAAAGTAAATCAACTTCAAATAAAGCTCAGACTCAGTCAAAATCACAGAACGGTAAAAAAACTCTTGAAAGCAAAGTTCAGAATGAACTTAAGGTACAAAAAAAACAGGGAAGTACAAAAAAACAATATAATACAACCGAACAAAAAAAACGTTCAGCAAAAGATAAAAGTGTAAAAAAGAATAAAAAAACAGGAAAAAAATCAAAGCCTGTTTTACCTATAAAGATTGCATTTTTAGGCGGTTTAAATGAGGTAGGTAAAAATATAACAATGTTTCAATATAAGGAAGACATTGTTCTTGTAGACTGTGGCCTTGCATTTCCTGATGAGGATACTCCCGGTATTGATCTTATAATACCTGATTTTGCGTACCTGCAGAAAAATTCAGATAAAATTAAAGGTATATGTATTACTCACGGACACGAGGACCACATAGGCGCGCTTGCATATATGCTCAGAGATATCAATGTACCTGTATACAGTACAAGACTGACAAACGGGCTTATAGAGGGTAAATTGAAAGAGCATGGACTTCTTGACAGTGCAAAGCTTAATGTTGTCAATGCCGGAGAAAGTGCAAAGCTCGGTGAGTTTGAGATTGAGTTTATTCATGTAAATCATTCTATCCCCGATGCAGTTGGTTTTGCCATCAAATGTGAGGGTGGCACTATCGTTCATACAGGTGACTTTAAGATTGACAGTACACCTATTGATGGTGGTATGATCGATATTGCCCGCTTTGCCGAACTTGGAAAAGAAGGCGTTCTTTGTATGATGGCAGACTCTACCAACGCTGAACGTCCGGGTTACACTGAAAGTGAAAGCAAGGTTGGAGCTTCTTTTGAATTGCTTTTCAGGAAGGCTGAAAAGAGAAGAATAATTGTTGCAACTTTTGCATCAAATATACACAGAGTTCAGCAGATTATAAATGTTGCTCAGAGCCTCGGAAGGAAGGTAGCACTTTCAGGACGAAGTCTTGAGAATGTTGTTGCGGTAGCGTCTGAGCTCGGATATCTGAATGTACCAGATGGTATACTTATTAAACTTGATATGATAAATAAGTATTCAGAGGAGCAGATTGTTCTGATTACTACAGGAAGTCAGGGCGAGCCGATGTCGGCTCTTACCAGAATGGCTTTTTCAGATCATCGCAAGGTAGCTGTAGGCCCTAACGATTATGTTATTATTTCTGCAACGCCTATTCCCGGAAACGAAAAGACCGTAGGACGTGTTATAAATGAGCTAATGAAGCTTGGTGCAGAGGTTGTATATGAAAAAATGTATGACGTTCACGTGTCCGGACACGCTTGCCGTGAAGAGCTTAAGCTTATGCTTGGTGTTGTCAGACCTAAATATTTTATTCCGGTACACGGCGAACAAAAGCATCTTTTAAAGCATGCATCCCTTGCTCATTCTATGGGAATTTCCGAAAAGAATACTCTTATAGCCGATAACGGAACTCTTGTGGAAATTTGCGACAGCTATATTAAAAAAGCGGGAACAGTTCCTGCCGGGCAGATTTTTGTTGACGGTTCAGGTGTCGGTGATGTCGGATCTGTTGTGCTCAGAGACAGAAAACATCTTGCTGAAGACGGTATAATTATAGTTGTTGCCACACTTGACAGCAGTACCGGAGAAATTCTTTCAGGTCCTGATGTTGTTTCCAGAGGATTTGTTTTTGTGAAAGAATCAGGAGATCTGATTTCGGATGCTCAGAACACCGCCTATGAGGCCATAATGCGTTGTTATGATAGAAATATCTATGATTGGGGCACAATTAAGAGTAGAATCCGTGACGATGTTTCACGGCTGATGTACGAAAGAACAAAGAGGAGTCCGATGATACTTCCTGTTTTGATGGAGATATAAAATTATGAAAAAACTTTGGAAAATATACGATTTATCAATGATATATATAGTTGCGGCGTTGATTGTGTCGGCAATTACTTTATTTTCAGGTAAAAGTATACCTGCAATTGCAGGCTTTGCAATAACTGTTATTTATTCTGTAGGTAAATTTGTATATTACAAAAAAGTAAGAGAAAAACTGCTTTATAAAATAAATACTGTTTCAAATGAGCTTGATTTTACGAACGGTAAAGCTTTTGAAAAGCTTGTTGTACCTTGCGTTGTTATAGAGGCTGACGGTACAATTGTTTGGTTTAACGGAAGCTTTAAAGATCAGTTCGGCATTGGAAATCAGACAAGAAATCTTAATCTTAAGCAGCTTATATATCGTGACAATATTGATAAGCTGATTCAGGGAAGAGGCTTCAAAATTAAAGTTGATAATATGTTTTTTTCAATATACTCAAACGATATTGAGCTTACTGATGAGACTATTTATCTTCTTTATTTCTTCGATGAAACAAAATTGCGTATTACAGAAAAGGAATATTACGATACAAGACCTTCAATTATGCTTTCGGTAATTGATAACGCCGACGAGATTTATCAGAATTTCAGAGAAAGCGATTGTGCGGTTATCTTCAGCCGTATAGAGGGTCTTATAGATGACTGGGTAAGCTCATACGGTGGGCTTTGCAGAAAGTTTTCCAATGCGAGAATGTTGTTTTTTGTTGAAGAAAGATCTCTTCAGAGGATGATAAACGATAAGTTCAACATTCTTGATAAAATCAGAGAATTTACCTTTGAGGGTAAGAGTGTGGATATTACTCTTTCGATAGGTGTCGGCAAAGAAGATAATCTTATTGAGTCAAATAATTCTGCAAGACAAGCTCTTGATATGGCTCAGAGCCGAGGCGGAGACCAGGTTGCCATAAAGCACGTTGCTCAGTACAAGTTTTACGGAGGCGTTTCTGCAGGCTTTGAAAAGAAGAACAAGGTAAGAACCCGCCTTATAGCTAAGAGTATATCTGAAATAATAAATACGAGTGATAATGTACTTATAATGGGACACAGATTCTCGGACTTTGATGCTTTCGGCAGCGCTGCAGGTATGTATGCAATTGCATCGCACTTCGGAAAGGATTCTCATATTGTTCTCAACAGAGAATCTACACTTGCTGGGCCTCTTGTTGATAAGTTCATTGAGGCGAAAGGAGAAAAGATCATAATTTCTCCGGAACAGATTGATCATTATGTCAAAGAAAACACACTGCTGGTGGTTGTAGATACACATAAACAGGATTTTACAGAGGTACCTTCTCTTGTTGACAAGGTAAATCGTGTTATGGTTATTGATCACCACAGAAAATCAGTTTCATTTATTGAAGATACTGTGCTGTTTTATCATATGCCCAACTCATCTTCAGCGGCAGAAATGGTAACTGAGCTTGCTCAATATATCGATAGCAGACCTGTGCTTGACCCGTTTACAGCTTCAGCTTTGTTTGCGGGAATTATGCTCGATACACGTAATTTTGTACTCAGGGCCGGTGTCAGAACTTTTGAGGCGGCTGCTTATCTTCGTTCGAGAGGTGCAAATACTGTTGACAGTAAAAAGCTTTTCTCAAATGATATGGAAATTTTCCGTCAGCGCAATTCTATTATTGACTCGGCAAGAACCTACAGAGAATGTGCTATTTCTATCACTCCGGGTAATATGGAAAATATAAGACTTGTTACTTCACAGGCTTGTGACGAGATGCTTAATATTGACGGTGTGAAGGCTTCTTTTGTACTTTATCCAATAGACAGTGGTGTAAATATTTCAGCAAGAAGCTATGGTGAAATGAATGTTCAGCTTGTAATGGAGGCTCTCGGCGGTGGAGGACATCAGACGATGTCGGCTTGTCAGCTTCGTGATATAACGATGTCACAGGCAGTAGAAAAGCTTGAGAGAGCAATAGATAAGTATATCAGTAATTTATAACGGAGGATTTTAATATGAAAGTTGTTTTAAAACAGGATGTCAAGGGCTTAGGAAAAAAAGGAGAGCTCGTTAATACATCAGACGGATATGCAAGAAACTTCCTTTTCCCGAAAGGACTTGCAGTTGAGGCTAACGCTCAGAGCTTAACAGAGCTTAAAAACCGTGAGCAATCCGCTAAGTATAAGGTAGAAACCGAGATAGCAGCTGCAAAAAAAGCTGCTGCAGAGCTTGAAGGAAAAACGATTGTACTTACAGCAAAAGCAGGGGCAAACGGTAAGCTTTTCGGTTCAGTAACATCAAAGGAAATCGCCGAAAAGGTTAAAGTGCAGTTCGGAATTGAGACCGACAAAAGAAAGATTGTTGTTGAGGATATCAAACAGTTTGGTACTTATACATTCGAGATAAAGCTTTATCAGGGTATCAGCGCAAAGCTTTTTGTGAGAGTCGGTGAATAAAAAACAGGGATTTTTAATGGAGGTGATTTTAAATGAGCAACGGAAATTTTGTGTCTTTAGACGATGTGAATATGCCATATTCTCTTGAGGCTGAACAGGCAGTTTTAGGCTCCGTACTCATTGACCCCTCTTGCATAACACAGGTGTTGATTCTTGTAAAGCCTGAGTATTTCTATCTTCCTCAGCATAGGGCAATATTTACCATTATGCAGGAACTTGATGCTCTGGGTAATAAAATCGACCCTCTTATTGTGCTTGAAAAGCTTAAAAATGAAAAGGTATATGATGAGGCAACAGGAAAGAAATATCTTTTCCAGCTTGCTGATTTAGTGCCTTCCACAGAGAATGTTGAGGCATATTCAAAAATTATACGTGAGAAATATTATATAAGATCTCTTATTAACGTTTCAAAAACAATAATTGAAGATGCTACAACTTCAAATGAGCAGGCTGATCTTCTGCTTGAATCGGCAGAACAGAAAATTTATGATATACGCCAGGGAAGGGTTTCGAGAGGACCTTCAAAGATAGGTGATATTATCGTAAATGAAGTTTATGATAAGCTTCAGAAACTCAGCTCTCCTGATAAAGATAAATATAAAGGTTTTCCGACGGGCTTTGTCGATCTTGACAAGGCTATTACAGGTCTTAACCGTTCTGATCTTGTTATAATCGGTGCACGTCCTGCAATGGGTAAAACAAGTCTCGCTCTTAACCTTGCAAGAAATACTGCTATGATAGGCAAAAAGAAGGTTCTGTTTTTCTCTCTTGAAATGACAAAGGAGCAGCTTGCTCAGAGAGTACTTTCTACTGAAGCGAGAGTTGAAAGCACCAAAATGCGTACGGGTAACATTTCAAGCGAGGAGTGGGCTAAGCTTGCTACTGCTACGGCCATACTCAGTAACTGTGAGCTTTATTTCGATGATACATCAAACATGACTGTATCTGAGATGAAGTCAAGAATACGCCGTCTTCGTGATGTTGATGCGGTATTTGTTGACTATCTTCAGCTTATGAAAAGTGGTTCAAGAGTTGAAAGCCGTGTTCAGGAGGTTTCGGAAATCACACGAAACCTTAAGCTTATGGCTAAGGATCTTAATATACCTGTTGTTGTGCTTGCTCAGCTCGCCAGAACAACTGAAGGTCGAGGAAAATCCCATAAGCCTCAGCTTTCTGACCTACGAGAATCCGGTTCAATTGAACAGGATGCGGATATAGTTATTATGCTTTACAGAGATGAATACTATGCAGGAGAAAAGGATGAGCCCGGTGAACCTGTAGAAAGATCTCCTGTAAACGAGGCAGAATTTATTATTTCAAAAAACAGACACGGTCCCACAACAACCGTTAAGGTTGCCTGGAACGGTGATTATACTCTCTTTACAAATCTGGAGACCATAAGAAATGATATGTAAGGTTACTTCAACCGTAGATAAGTATGATATGTTGCAGAACGTGAAAAGCGTTGCAGTCGGTGTTTCTGGCGGTGCTGATTCGGTTTGCCTTTTGCACGTTTTAAGTATTTTAAAGGAAAGATACGGCATTATATTAAAGGCGGCACATATAAATCATAACCTGAGAGGTAAGGAAGCTCTCAGAGATGAAACATTTGTACGTGAGCTTTGTAAAAAATGGAACATAGAACTTCATGTTTTCAGCGTGAACGTTAAGGATGAAGCTTCAAGACTCGGTATTGGTGAAGAGGAGTGCGGAAGACTTGTACGTTACAGATGTTTTAATGAGCTTGGATGTGATGCGATAGCTGTTGCACACAGTCTTTCCGATAGTATTGAAACTGCGCTTTTTAATCTTGTAAGAGGTACTGCTATTAAAGGGCTTTGCGGTATTCCCGCCAGAAGAGAGCCTAATATAATTAGACCGTTGATTGAATGCACACGTAAGGAAATCGAAGCTTACTGTGAGGAAAACAGACTGGAATATGTTACCGATTCTACAAATTTAACCTGTGATTACACACGTAATCATATCAGACATAACCTTATTCCGAATATTGCACACATAAACCAAGGGTTTGAAAAGAGTATTCATCGTTGTATGAGTTCTCTTTCTGATGATGCTGATTTTCTTGACAAAGAAGCATCAAAGCTTTATTGCAAAGCTGTGTGTGACGGTGGATTCAGTGCTTCGGTGCTTATGCAAAGTCATCCTGCTCTTAAAAGCAGAGTGTACCGCAGGCTTCTCGGTGAGTATATGAATAAGGATGTAAATTATAAACATATCCGTCTTTTTGATAGTGTTGTTACCGGTGAAACTGTTTCTGTTGAAATAGCGAAAGGTGTATACATTACTCAGGGGAATGGGATTATATATATCGGCAAGTCTGTGAAAAAAAGTGAATCCTGGCAGAGCTTTTTTGAAAACGGTAAAGCTTTTGCACCGTCAGGAGTTTATTGCTTACAGCACACCGATTCATTCTGCTGCGAAGCAATCGATGCATCACTTCTTAAAGGAGAATTATTTCTGTCTTCACGTAAGGAGGGGGATACCTTCACTTTCAAAAGACGTGGCATCACCAAGAGTCTTAAGAAGATTTTCAATGAGTATAAGATTCCCTTAAACGAAAGAAATCTTATAGCTGTTTTGCACGATGGTGACGATGTAGTCTGGGTTGAGGGTATTGGTGTAAATTCACACTACATACCAAATGAAGGAACGAAGGAATTTTTAATTATTAAAAAGGAAGGATAAATATATGCATAAAGATGTTAAAGAGGTGCTTTTTTCTGCTGATGACCTTAAGTTAATGGTAAATCAAATCGGCTCACAGATCACAAAGGATTATGAAGGTAAAAATCTTCTTTTGGTGTGTGTGCTTAAAGGGTCGGTATGCTTTATGGCTGATCTTATGAGGGCTATTGAGCTTGATTGCAAGATAGATTTTATGGATGCTAAGAGTTATGGCGGAAGTACTGTTACAACGGGAGTTGTAAGTATAAGCAGAGATCTTAATTATGATCTGTCGGAGTACGATATAATTATCGTTGAGGATATTTTTGATAGCGGTCGTACCCTTGAGAAGCTTACACAGGTTCTTTCTGTAAGAGGCCCCAAAAGTGTTGCCTGCTGCTCTCTTCTTGATAAACCCGAAAGACGTGCTGAGGGTGTAACACTTAAGCTTAAATATACAGGTGCACAGGTTCCGGATGCATTTGTTGTCGGATACGGTCTCGACTATGATGAAAAGTATCGTAATCTTCCTTATGTCGGCATTCTAAAGCCGGAAGTATACAGTAATTAAAGGAGTGACACAATAATTTGAATAATTCAGCGAACAAAGCGGCTCCTAAATGGGGTAACTGGCTGTATATAATTATACCTGCCATGCTTATTATCGGAATGGCATTTGCAGTCAGTGGTAAAGCATCTAATGAAAAACCTAAGTACTATGAGGTTGTGCAATCTTTCCGAAATGACAAAGTAAGTGAGTTCAGCCTTGATCTTAGCAACGGTAAGCTTGAATATAAGCTTATCGGGGAGGAAAAGGCGAAGACTTACAACGTGCCTAATGTTGATATTTTTCTTAATGACGTTCACGATTATATCACTGAGTATAATCTTGAAAACCCCGATGCAATCATTAAGTATGATTATGAGAAGGGATCGTCAGATTGGTGGGCGAGCATTATGCCCATGCTCATTATGTCGCTTCTTCTTGGTGCATTTATGTTCTATATTTACCGTAAAATGGGACAGAATATCGCCAACGAAAATAATCGTACCTTATCTTTCGGCAAAGCCCGTGTAAAGCTCGGTAAGGAAAGTAAAAACAAAAAGACGTTCAAGGATGTTGCAGGTGCAGACGAAGAGAAGGCTGAACTTGAAGAAATTGTCGAGTTTCTTAAATCTCCCGAAACATTCAGTGCTCTCGGTGCAAGAATTCCCAAGGGTGTTCTTCTTGTCGGACCTCCGGGTACAGGTAAAACTCTGCTTGCAAGAGCCGTTGCAGGTGAAGCGGATGTACCGTTCTTCTCAATATCCGGCTCTGATTTCGTTGAAATGTATGTCGGTGTCGGCGCTTCAAGAGTAAGAGATCTTTTCGATCAGGCTAAGAAGAAGTCTCCTTCAATTCTTTTTATTGATGAAATAGATGCGGTAGGTCGCCATAGAGGAGCAGGTATGGGCGGCGGACACGACGAAAGAGAGCAGACTCTCAATCAGCTTCTTATTGAAATGGACGGATTTGGAGATAACGAAGGTGTAATTATAATCGCTGCAACCAACAGACCTGATATTCTTGACCCGGCTCTTTTAAGACCGGGAAGATTCGACCGCCAGCTTACGGTAGGTTATCCTGATGTTAAGGGTAGAGAGGAAATTCTTGCTGTTCACGCTAAGAATAAGCCCCTTGCTCCGGACGTTGAACTTTCTGTTATTGCAAAGTCAACCGCCGGTTTTACAGGAGCTGACCTTGAGAATCTTCTTAACGAAGCTGCACTTGCGGCAGCACGCAAAAAGAAGAAGGCAATAACAATGCAGGAAATCGAGCAGGCTACAATTAAATGCGTTGTCGGTACTGAAAAGAAATCAAAGAAGATCAATGATGATGAAAAGAGGTTAACGGCATACCATGAAGCAGGTCATGCTGTTGCTACTTATTTCCTTCCTACGCAGGATCCTGTTCATCAGATTTCTATAATTCCTACAGGCAGAGCGGGTGGTTACACAATGCACCTTCCTGCAGATGATGTCAGCTATCGCTCAAAGACCAGTATGATTGAAGATATTGTTGTTTTCCTTGGCGGACGTGTTGCTGAAGCTATTGTTCTCGGAGATATTTCAACAGGAGCTTCAAACGATATTGAGCGTGCAACTCAGCTCGCGCGTGATATGGTTACTAAATACGGCATGAGTGAAAGTCTCGGACCTATAATGTTTGGATCGGGAGACCATGAGGTTTTCCTTGGTAGAGATTACAATAATATGAGAAATTACTCTGAGGCTGTGGCAAGTGATATTGATGGCGAAATTAAAAAGATAATTACTTACTGTTATGATAAATGTAAGGAAATTATTGAGTCTAACCGTGATAAACTTGATACTGTTGCTGAATATCTTATACTTCATGAAAAGGTTGACGGTGTAATATTTGACAAGCTTATGAAGGGTGAAGTTCCGGATGTAATTACAGATACGCAGGCGGTTAGTACTGAACTGACTGATGAAAATAATATCTGTGAGACAGAAAAAACAGAATAAGCTTTTTCCAGAGAGTGTTTCATAATAGAAATACTCTCTTTTTGTGTATTTTATTATATATTTTACTTGCTCATTCTGTTTATTTGTGTTACAATATATTGATAATTAAAGTGAGGTACTATGCCATGATTATATTAGGCATTGATCCGGGCTATGCAATAGTCGGATACGGTGTTATTGATTACAGAAATAATCATTTTAATGTTATTGATTACGGTGCAATACTTACCGATGCGAAAACGCCATTTAATGAGCGTCTTGAAAAGATATTTGATCAGCTCAGCGGTATCATTGATAAGTACTCTCCTGAGGCAATGAGCGTTGAAAAGCTCTTTTACAATAACAACGCTAAAACTGTCATTGATGTAAGTCAGGCGAGGGGGGTTATAATGCTTGCCGCTCAGAAAAAAGGCGTAAAGGTTTTTGAATATACTCCGCTTCAGGTTAAACAGAGTGTTGTAGGTTACGGCAGAGCAGAAAAAAAGCAGGTTCAGGAAATGACCAGAAGGATCCTTGCTCTCGAAAAAGTGCCCAAGCCCGACCATACTGCCGATGCTCTTGCTATGGCTATTTGTCATGCACATTCTAGTGGCTCGCTTTCGGTTTTGGGTAATATGAAAATAAGAAAGGGGATTTAAACAATGTTTTATTCTCTTACAGGTGAACTTATAAAAAAGGGGACAGGCTTTGCTGTTGTTGAATGCGGCGGTGTAGGCTTCTTCTGTAATACGTCAAACACAACTCTTTATGATATATCGGGCGAAAAGAAAATTACTCTTTATACACATCTCAATGTCCGTGAGGATGCAATGGATCTTTTCGGATTTTCCACAGAAAATGAGCTTCAGTGGTTCAGAATGCTGATTTCTGTCAACGGTGTCGGACCTAAGGCTGCTCTTGCTATTCTTTCGGAGTTTACCTCCGACAGACTTGCACTTGCAATTTCCGCAAATGATGTGAAGATGATAAAATCCGCACCGGGTATAGGCCCTAAAATTGCACAGAGAATTATTCTTGACCTTAAGGATAAGGTAAGCGCATATGCAACGGACAACGGCATTGAGGATATAGCAAAGATATCCGCAGCAAAGGATATGCCAAATGTCAGCGAAGCGGTTGCTGCTCTTACAATGCTCGGATACAGTCAGGCTGATGCTTCTGTTGCCGTAAGTCAGATTGATCCCTCTCTTTCGGTTGAGGATATCATCAGACAAGGCCTTAAAATTTTATCAAAACAGTAAGGTGAAAATATATGGAATTTGAAGAAAGAATTGTTGCCCCGGGTCTTATCGGTGCGGACAGTGACATAGAAACATCACTGCGCCCCAAGGTGCTGAGTGATTACATCGGTCAGGACAAAGCAAAAGAAAACCTTGAGGTTTACATCAGAGCCGCCAAAGGCAGAGGCGAAAGCCTTGATCACGTGCTTCTTTACGGACCTCCGGGACTCGGTAAAACCACTCTCGCGGGTATCATTGCAAATGAAATGAATGTTAATTTCAGAGTCACGTCAGGTCCTGCGATAGAAAAGCAAGGAGACCTTGCCGCACTTCTTACCAATCTTAACGAAGGTGACGTACTTTTCATAGACGAAATCCACCGTCTGAACAGAAGCGTTGAGGAAGTGCTTTATCCCGCTATGGAGGATAATGCTCTTGATATTATCATCGGCAAGGGACCCTCTGCAAGATCAATCCGATTAGATTTGCCTAAGTTTACACTTGTAGGTGCTACAACAAGAGCGGGTCAGCTTTCTGCACCGTTAAGAGACCGTTTCGGTGTTATACTCCGTCTTGAGCTCTATACACCTGAGCAGCTTGCTCAGATAGTTACAAGAAGTGCGGGTATTCTTGGCATTGATATTGATAAATACGGTGCACTTGAAATTGCTTCACGCTCAAGAGGTACTCCGCGAATTGCAAACAGACTTCTTAAAAGAGCAAGAGATTTTGCCGAGGTAAACGGTGAAGGCGTTATCAGTGAGGAAATCGCTGACTATGCCCTTGAAAAAATGGAGATTGACCATATCGGGCTTGATTCGATTGACAGGCTTCTTCTAACTACTATGATAAACGGTTATGGGGGCGGTCCCGTAGGACTTGAAACTATAGCCGCGGCAATAGGTGAGGAGGCGGTCACTATCGAGGATGTATATGAGCCCTATCTTATGCAGATTGGTTTTCTTGGAAGAACTCCGCGCGGTAGAGTGGCTACTCCTGCAGCATATGAGCATCTCGGAATACCGATGAAGGGTCAGCAGAAACTCTTTTAAACGAAAGGAAATAATTCTATGAGATATACCAAGGATTGGAAGGATTATGAGCTTATAGACTGTTCTTGCGGAGAGAGACTTGAGCGTTGGGGGGATATCGTACTTATCAGACCCGACCCTCAGGTTATATGGAAAACCGAAAAGAAAAATCCTTTATGGAATAAGGCGAATGCTTGCTACCACAGATCAAAGACGGGTGGCGGTTCATGGGAAGTCAGAAGCAAAATGCCCGATTTCTGGAGCATCGGCTACAAGGATATGACCTTCAATATAAAAACAATGGGCTTTAAGCATACGGGACTTTTTCCTGAGCAGGCTGTTAACTGGGATTATACAAGAGAGCTTATAAAAAAAGCAGGCAGACCGGTTAAGGTGCTTAATCTTTTCGCTTATACAGGCGGAGCTACGGTCGCTCCTCTTATGGAAAATGCTCAGGTTGTACACGTTGATGCATCAAAGGGTATGGTTGCATGGGCAAAGGAAAATGCAGTTTCATCAGGCGTTGCGGATAAGAATGTGAGATGGATTGTTGACGATTGCATCAAGTTTGTTCAAAGAGAAATCCGCAGAGGTAACAAGTACGATATCATTATTATGGATCCTCCTTCATATGGAAGAGGACCGGGTGGTGAGGTATGGAAGCTTGAGGATGAGGTTTATAATTTTGTTGAGCTTTGCAGTGAGCTTTTATATGAGGATTCACTTATGATGCTTATAAATTCCTATACTACAGGCTTGTCTGCTTCTGTTATGGAATACATTCTCGGTTCTGTTGTAAAAAAGAAGTTTGCCGGTAAGGTTTCATCATCTGAAATAGGACTTCCGGTAACAGAAACTGGAATGATTCTTCCTTGCGGTGCATCTGCAATATGGGAAAAATAACTGAGGTAATAATGAAAAATTATATTGAATTTATGGATGTATCCTTTGGATATATTGATGATTATGAAGGTACGTCTGATAACGAAAAAGTTATTGAGAATTTGTCGGTAAATATTGAAAAAGGTACTTTTGTTTGTGTGTTGGGTCACAACGGTTGCGGAAAATCAACTTTTGCTAAGCTTTGCAATGCAATTGAAGTTCCTCAAAGCGGAAAAGTTTTTGTTGATGGTATAGATACTTCGGATGATGAGCGGATTTATGATATACGTCGCAAGGTCGGTATGGTATTTCAGAACCCTGACAATCAGCTTGTTGCTACAATTGTTGAAGATGACGTTGCTTTCGGACCTGAAAATTTAGGTGTTGAGCCATCTGAAATTCGAATAAGAGTTGATGAAGCACTGAAACAGGTTGAAATGTATGATTTCAGGCTTGCTGAGCCACACAAGCTGTCAGGCGGACAGAAGCAAAGAGTTGCAATCGCGGGAATAATTGCTATGCAGCCGGAGTGTATAATTCTTGATGAATCAACTTCAATGCTTGATCCAAGGGGCAGGCAAGAGGTAATGAAAACGGTTAAAAAGCTTAACAAAGAGTACGGTATGACCGTTATATTCATCACTCATTATATGGATGAAGCTGTTGAAGCTGACAGAGTTATTGTTATGGACGATGGTAAAATAGTGCTCGATGGAAACCCGAGGGATGTTTTTGTCCACATTGACGAGTTGAAATCTATCGGACTTGATGTTCCTGAGGCTACAGAGCTTGCGACGATGCTTATAAATGAAGGTGTTGAACTCAGAAACAACATTCTTGATATTGATGAGCTTTTTAATTCGATTGTTGAACTTATGGAGGAAAGAATTTGAACGGTGCTTTGCTTGAAACAAAGAATCTGACGTATGTATATTCAAAAGGAACATCATCCCAGGTGCATGCTATAAGAGATGTTTGTCTAAAAATAGAAAAAGGTGAGCTGGTTGGTGTAATAGGGCATACCGGCTCTGGTAAAAGCACCCTTATCCAGCATTTTAACGGACTTCTCAAAGGAACATCGGGTACAGTACTTCTTGACGGTAAGGATATCTGGGAGAAGAAGAGTGATATAAAAAAGGTTAGGTTCAGGGTTGGTGTCTGTTTTCAATATCCTGAATATCAGTTGTTTGAGGATACTGTTTATAAAGATATAGCATTCGGACCTGTCAATATGGGGCTTAGCCATGATGAAACAGATAAAAGAATACGTGAAGTTATAAGATATGTCGGACTTGACGAATCCTATCTGGAAAAGTCTCCTTTTGATCTTTCCGGCGGCGAAAAAAGAAGAGTCGCGATAGCCGGTATAATGGCAATGGAGCCTGAAATCCTCGTGCTCGATGAGCCTTGTGCGGGTCTCGATCCAAAGGGTAGGGACACAGTTCTTTCTCTTATAAAGAATTATCGTGAAAAAACAGGTTCAACCGTGCTTGTAGTTTCTCACAGCATGGAGGATATATCCAAAATTGCAACCAAGGTTCTTGTTATGAATGATTCGAGGCTTGCCTATTACGACACCGTTGATGAGGTTTTCAGATATGCTGATGAGCTCAGGAATATGGGACTAAACATTCCTCGTCTTACCGGTCTGTTTCTAAAACTAAAAGAAAAAGGCTATAATGTTAATACAAATATTTACACTCTTGAAAAAGCTAAGTGCGAGTTACTTGCTCTTTTGAAAAAAGGAGGTAATCCTTAATGATTTCTGATATTACAATCGGACAGTATTATAAGGGTAACTCCTTTATACATAAGCTTGATGCCAGAGCGAAGATTCTTCTTACGGTGTTTTTTATCGCTATGATATTTATGTGTAAGAACTTCTTTTCATTGATGCTTACGCTTGTGTTTTTATCTTTCTCGGTACTGTTATCGTCGGTACCTGTAAAAATGTATCTTAAAAGCCTTAAGCCGATAATACCCATTGTTTTATTTACTGCTATTCTTAATATGCTTTACACCGGCGGAGAAACAGTTCTGGTCAGCTTTTGGCGTATTACATTGACTGTTGAAGGTGTTACGACGGCAGCTTTTTTTGCATCGAGAATAGTATTGCTTATTGTTTCGAGCTCGATTCTCACATATACTACCGTACCGACGATGCTTACAGATGCAATCGAAAAGCTTCTGAGTCCTTTGAAACTATTTAAAATACCTGTACAATCTCTCGCTATGATGATGACTCTTGCTTTGAGATTTATTCCTACTCTTATCGAAGAAATTGAAAAGATTACCAATGCTCAGAAAGCAAGGGGAGCTGATTTTGAAAACGGGAAGCTTTTGCAGAGAATGAAAGCTATTGTGCCTATTATAATACCTCTTGTAGTTTCGTCTTTCAGGCGTGCGGCAGAGCTTGCTGATGCAATGAATTGTCGTTGTTATACGGGAGGTAATAAACGCACAAGAATGAAGCAGATGAAATTCAGCTTAAAGGATGCCGTTTCGCTCTTTGTTTTTGCCGTAGGTATAGCGGGTGTAGTACTTCTTAATATTAAATTCGGAGCGATTATCTGATTATGAAAAATAATATCAAGCTTACAATGCGTTTTAACGGAAGCAGCTTTCACGGATGGCAGATCCAGGATAATGCTGAAACTGTTCAGGCTTGCACAGTGCGGGCTATTGAAACTATAACGGGATGTAAAGTTATTCTTAACGGTTGCAGCCGTACTGATAGCGGGGTTCACGCTGATATGTTTTGCTGTAATTTCAGGATTGACAAAGAAATTGACTGTAAAAGGCTTATGAGAGGTCTTAATGCGGTTTTGCCCGATGCTGTTTCGGTTTATAAGTGTGAAAAGGTTGATATTGATTTTCACAGCCGTTTTGATTGCAAAGGTAAAGAGTATATTTATAAAATATGGAACAGCGAGGCTAAAAATCCCTTTCTGAATAAATTGGCCTTGCAATATCCTTACAAACTTGATGTTGAAGCTCTCGACGCTCAAGCACAGGACTTTGTGGGCACTTATGATTTTTCGGCCTTTTGTTCAAGCGGTACGGAGGTTGAGGATAAAACGAGAACAATATATTCTTGCGGGATCAAGCGTGAGGGTGATTTGGTTATATTCCATGTTAAAGGCAATGGTTTCCTTTATAATATGGTAAGAATAATGGTGGGTACTCTTCTTGATATAAATTCAGGAAAAATTGAGAAAGGTACCGTAAAAGAAATTATTTTAAGTAAGGATAGAAAACGTAGCGGTGTAACCGCTAAGGCTGAGGGATTATATCTCAATGAGGTATATTACAGTGAACAAGAGGTGATCGGGTGAAAAAAATCAATATAATCTCTAAGATGGAAAAGCATTCTTTTTCAAATAATAATGCTGGTAAAAAAAACAAAAAACGTGTATTGTTTATTGTTTTGCCTATAATAATTGTTTTAATTATTGGTGTTACTTACATCTGCGGCGGTTTTGAAACAATTGATTATTTTCTGTTTTACAGACACTATGTTATTGATCAAACTGTTATTTCTGATGGCGGTTTCCCGATAACTTTTACCGGTGGAGATATTATCTCGGCTGATAATATTTCTTCTAAAGCTGTGATTCTCAGCAAAAAGCTTCTGACTTGTATTTCCTATAAGGGAAGAGTTCTTTACACGGAAAGTTTTTCTTTCGTAGAACCTGAGATGAAAACCAACGGAAAATATGGTATAGTTTTTGACAGAGGGTCAGATAAATATTTTATTTTCGATGCTTATGGTATTATTTATCAAGGATCAACAGAAGGCGGAAGAAACATAATTACTGCAGAAATTGACAATAAGGGTAACGTTGTATTTTCTACGAAAAGTGATGATTCAGCTTGTCGGGTTTATATGATTGATAAGAAGGGTGAGATAAAATATATCTGGTCTTGCGCTGAAAACTACGTTGTAAGTATGGATATCAGTAAGAATTCGCAAAAAATTATCTGTGGTGCAATCGGAGCAGCCGATAATGAAATTGTGACATATGTTTATGAGCTTGATATAAATTCGGATGCGGCTGATTCTGTTTTAGAGGCTAAAGATTCTGCTTGTATGGATATTGAATATCTTGATGCAGACAATACAAAAGCAATACTTACATGTCTTGATAAGAGATATATTTTTAATATAAATGATAGCGGAAGTGCAGTAGTAGCGGAGTTTAAAGGTGACAGTGTTCTTATAGATTCTGACGCTTCGGGAAATACTGCCGTACTTACTGAAAGATATAATTCGTCGGATACAAATGAATTGACTCTGTATGATAGCGATAACAGCATTATATTCAGTTATGATGTACCCTCCGGTATGGTATCACTTCTTTGTGACGGCGATAAGGTGTACTGTCTTACAGAAGAAAAGATAATTACATATAGCGTTGATGATGAGGAAAACACGGAATATGTCTGCGATATTTTCGGGGAAGGTCTGATTGAGATAAAAAACAAGATTCACTATTTTTCATCTAAAACTATTAAAAATGTATTTTAATAAATTTAATATTGTTAAATTATAAAATGTATGATATAATGTCAGTTATGCTGAACTTATCGGCGCTTGATTGGAGGTAGTATATGACTTATATTGATCTGATATTGTTAGCTATTGTATTTGTTATTGTTTATGTTTCTATAAGGAATGGTTTTTTTAAAACCCTTTTCAATCTGTTAGCTTATGTTTTGGCTGTTGTAGCGGCAAAGGTTGTTTCACCGATCTTCGCAAGAGCCACATTTGACCGCTTTATACGTAGTGGTGCAGAGGAGTATCTTAGTGAGTCGCTTTCTGATATAACTGTTGAGCAGCTTCCTGAACAGGCTGAGCTTGTAATTGATTCCGTTCCCGATAAACTCAGGGGATTGCTTGAGATAATCGGTTTTAGTAAGGAAAAGATATCGGAACAGATTGAATCTGTTGAACTTGAAAGTCAGGATATTGTGACCTCTGTAGTCGATAATGTTGTTGAACCGATAGGAACAGCAATTATGCAATTTCTGATATTCATTATACTCGGTATTGTTTTTCTTATAGTAGCAAAAATTATAGTTCGCCTTCTTGATGGGGTTATAAAAAAGCTCCCTGTTGTCAAAGGGGTGAATTCGATTCTCGGCGGTGCACTCGGATTTATAAGAGGTTTGTTATTTGCAGTGGTTTTTGCCGGTGTACTGGGAATAATTGCTTCTGTATCTGATAACCAAGCGTTTATCGATGCAGTAAGCGGTTCTGTAATTATGAATTTACTGACCGAATCAATCGGTGGTTTCAGTTTTTAAAATAAAGGAGTTTTTACAATGATTAAAAGTCTTTTTAAAGGATGTCTTACAATTCCCAATCTTCTTTCGGTTATAAGAATAGCGTTGATTCCTGTTTTTGCTGTGCTTTTCTATAATGATCAGAAGGTTGTTGCAGTTATTATACTTGCTCTTTCAGGGCTTAGTGATCTTTTCGACGGAAAAATTGCAAGAAAGTTCAATCAGGTAAGTGAACTTGGTAAAATCCTTGATCCTGTTGCTGATAAGCTTACACAGATTACTATTGCGGCTATGCTTCTTATCGACTTCCTCAGTGCCGAAAACGCTGTCATAAAAGCTTGCGGTTGGGTTTTTGTTGTGTTCCTTGTAAAGGAAGCAGTAATGATCGTAGGCGGTCTTACAATGCTTCTTATGAACATCAAGCCCGGAGCTGCAGAAATCTGGGGAAAGCTTGCAACTGTTGTTTTCTATGTAAGTATGGTAATCATTATTGCTGTAGGTCCCGAGGTTGGAGCTTTTAATGAAATGCTTAAATTTACACTTCCTGAGTGGATCACAGGAATTCTCGTTGTTCTTTGTGCTATTATGACTATGTGCGCATTCTTTAGCTATATGCCCGAAACCTTCAGGCAGTTCAAGGAGCATTTTGCTGAAAAGAAAGCTGAAAAATCGGGTAAATAATAGCGTATATCAGTAACTATCCAAGGAGATTCACATGAATAAAATGATTTGCTCAAGATGCAAAAAGCGTCCTGCTGTGATTTTTATTTCAAAAATCATTGACGGAAAAACTGTTCCGGAGGGACTTTGCATAAATTGTGCTATGGAAATGAACATCGGTCCTATCAAGCAGATGATGGAGCAGATGGGAATAACCGAGGAAGACGTTGACTCAATCAGTGAACAGTTCAGTAATATGTTCCCGAATTCTGATGAGGACGGAGGTTTTGAAAGCGGAGGTTCACCGACGATGCCGTTTATGCAGAGCCTTTTCGGTGACTTGCAGAAGAGTCTGTCTGTCCGTGACGATACAGCCGAAAGTAAAACAGTTTCCGATAACAGTACTGCCGATGAACCTAAAAAGGGTAAAAAGGACAGAAAAAAGAAAGACAAAAAGCGCAAGTTCCTTTCTCTTTACTGTACCGATCTTACACAGAAGGCAAAAGACGGTAAAATTGATAATATTATTGGCAGAGATAAAGAGCTTGCAAGAGCAATACAGATTCTTTGCAGACGCTCGAAAAATAATCCGTGTCTTATAGGTGAGCCCGGTGTAGGTAAGACAGCTGTTGCTGAGGCTCTTGCTCAGAAAATTGTCAAAGGTGAGGTGCCTGCAAAGCTTGCCGATAAAGAAATTCACCTTCTTGATCTTACTGCGCTTGTTGCGGGTACTCAGTTCCGTGGACAGTTTGAAAGCAGAATTAAGAACCTTGTTGATGAGGTCAAGGATAACGGAAATATCATTCTTTTTATTGATGAAATTCACAACCTTGTGGGTACAGGAGATGCTGAAGGCTCTATGAATGCGGCTAACATACTCAAGCCGGCACTTTCAAGAGGTGAAATTCAGGTTGTGGGTGCAACTACCTTTACCGAGTACAGAAAGCACATCGAAAAGGA
>JAZUAZ010000248.1:0-4733 GCA_045638245.1 Acutalibacteraceae bacterium
TGTTACAACACTTGCCATAACGGACCATGATTGCCTTGCAGGTATTGTGAGAGCAGAGCTTATAGGTAACCGTCACGGTGTTAATGTTATACCTGCAGTTGAGTTTTCCGCTACTGACTCGAAAAGAAAGGCAAAGGCTCACATCCTCTGTTATCTTCCCGATAAGCCGGACAGACTCGAAGGTCTTTGCAAGAGCAATTCTCTTATAAGAAAGAGAGCAGCTCAGATGATGGTTCTCAAAACCGCAAAGAAGTTCCCGATCACTCCTGAGTTTATTACCAAGTGCTGTCAGGGTTCAACGAATATATACAAGCAGCACATTATGCAGGCTCTTATGGAATGTGGATATACCACCACAATATTCGGTGATGTTTTCAAGCTTCTTTTCTCAAAAGAGTCAAGAATGAATGTGCTTATGGAGCCTACCTATCCGGAGCCGGTTGAAATAATAAAGGCTATTCACGAGGCGGGCGGTATTGCGGTGCTTGCCCATCCCGGATTTTATGATAATTTTGAGCTTTTCGAGGAGCTTATCCCCGAAGGACTTGACGGCGTTGAGGTATGGCATCCCGAGAATACTCCCGAGCAGCAGGAAAAGCTTATTGCGATTGCGAAAAAGCACGGACTTGTTATGACAGGCGGCAGTGACTTCCATGGTGCTTTCAATATGTACCCCATAAGACTCGGTGATTACGGTCCCGATGAGGAGCATCTTAACCAGCTTCTCGGATATAAAGCCAAAAAGAGAAGAAAGCAGAAAAAACTTGAAGCTGCAGCGGCAGCCGCTGAGGCGTAATCTCATAGAATTTATAAGTACAGTCAACAGAAAGGGGAGGTAACCGATGAGTGATAACGACGTAAAGATTTATTACAGCAAAAGTGAGCTCAACAAAGCAGGTAATGATTTTACTGTAGCTTTTAATGCGGTTATTGCACACAGAACAAACGGAAACATAGATAAAGCAAGAAGGCTTGGTGAAATCCTTGCAACGATTGCACCTACGGGAAACGGAGACGGCATTATAATAGACCTTAAGGATCACCTTGCTCAAAGATATTTTGCGCCGGATATTCTTTATCAGATAAAGGTGCTGCTTGTTTTTGCCTGTGAAACACTGCTTCAGATAGAGCTTCCCGTTTCAGTTGTTTCAACAACGGCAATTTCATCTATGTATGAAAAAATCAAGGTTATTTCACCGGGATTTTATGATAATATCTCAAACGGAGCCGCTTTTACCTTTTATTACCTTGCAATACAGAAGGAAGGCAATCTTTCGGATAATATCGGCGAAGCATTTGCGATGCTCTGCAGTGTAAAGAATAAGGAAGGCTTCATTTCTGCAGGTAAAACCGTGTGGAATATAGCGGTTGATATTATCGAAAAAGAAATTGAGAAAACAGGTTTTATAGGATTCTGACCCGGAAAAGTCGGGTTTTTGAGGGCTGTCTTACAACAGCCCTTTTATGTTACACGGCGGAGATGATAAGAAAAATCATTACTGCTACAGGAGGAAATATTATGAAAATCAGCGACATTAAGGAAATCCTTTCAGCGGAGGTTGTCTGCAACGCGGACGGTCTTGAAAGAGAGGTATTTACTGCTTGCGGAAGTGATATGATGAGCGATGTGCTTGCTTTTGTAAAGGAGCAGGCAGCACTTCTGACAGGTCTTGTGAATCCCCAGGTTGTGAGAACTGCCGAAATGATGGATATGCACTGCATTATATTTGTCAGAGGAAAACGTCCTACCCTTGATATGATTGAAATGGCCGAGGACAGAGATATGGTAATGCTCTGCACTGACCTTGAAATGTTTACTGCCTGCGGAAAGCTTTATTCAGCAGGTCTGAAGGGAGGCAGCGGAAAATAATGGAT
The DNA here is from genome assembly GCA_045638245.1 of Acutalibacteraceae bacterium. Classification (GTDB taxonomy): domain Bacteria; phylum Bacillota; class Clostridia; order Oscillospirales; family Acutalibacteraceae; genus UBA6857. The sequence continues at coordinate 1,876 of JAZUAZ010000248.1, forward strand.
AGCATAAAGCTTCATTATGACGTACCCGGGGACGATTTTACAAGAGCAGGGGCGGCGTCAAGTGATGTCAAGCGAAATCTCAAGGAGCTTGGCATTTCTCCCTCTGTTATAAGAAACGTTTCGATTGCCATGTATGAGGGTGAAATCAATATGGTAATCCACGCAGGCGGCGGATGGATTGATGTTGAAATAACTGAAGAACAGATAATTATGACCTTGACCGATGAGGGACCCGGTATAGCTAATCTTGAGCTTGCTATGAAGGAAGGCTACTCTACTGCTCCCGACAACATCCGTTGTCTCGGCTTCGGCGCAGGTATGGGACTTCCCAATATAAAGAAATATACCGACGATTTCAGAATAGAAACCGAGGTCGGTAAGGGTACTACACTTCATCTGAAGGTAAATATCGAATAAAAAGGAAGATTGCTATGGAGCAACAGCTGTTTCATTCCGTACGGCTCGACTCGGATAAGTGCCAGGGCTGTACTAACTGTATAAAGAGATGCCCTACTCAGGCGATAAGAGTAAGAAACAAAAAAGCTTACATAATTTCGGACAGGTGTATTGACTGCGGTGAGTGCATAAGAGTCTGCCCCCACCACGCCAAGTACGCCGTAAGTGAGCATTTCAATGAAATACTTAACTATAAATACAGAATAGCTCTGCCCGCTCCGGCTTTGTACGGACAGTTCAACAACCTTGAAAATGTTGACTACGTGCTTACGGGACTTAAAAGAATGGGCTTTGACGATGTTGTTGAAGTTTCAAAGGGTGCAGAGCTTATAAGCTCTGCCACAAGAATGATGGATAAGGATCTGAAAAAGCCGGTTATTTCTTCGGCTTGTCCTGCGGTGGTAAGGCTTATCAGAACGAGATTTCCGAATCTTATCGGTAATCTTATACCTCTTGTTGCGCCTATAAATATGGCGGCAAAAATAGCAAGGGAAAATGCGAAAAAGAAAACGGGACTTTCCGATGAGGATATAGGCGTATTTTTTATTTCCCCCTGCCCTGCAAAAAGGACTGCTATAAAAGCACCCATCTGTCTTGACGGAAGCGGAATTAACGGTGCTTTTGCCATGAAGGATATATATCCCATACTTTTCCAGACTATGGATAAGCTCTCTCCCGAAGAGGTTGAGCCTCTCAATGATTCGGGTATTATAGGCGTAGGCTGGGCAAGCAGCGGCGGTGAAGCGGCGGGACTTCTCAAGGAAAGATACCTTGCGGCTGACGGTATAGAAAACGTAATAAACGTACTCGAGGAGCTTGAAGATGAGAAGCTCAACGACCTTGATTTTATTGAGCTTAACTGTTGTACCGGCGGATGTGTCGGTGGTGTACTTACTGTTGAAAATCCTTATGTTGCCAAGGCGAGAATCCAGCGCCTTCGCAAGTTTATGCCTGTTTCCTGCAACAGTCTTCCCGAGGAATACGATGTATCAGAGCTCAGCTGGTCGAAGGAGCTTACTCCTTCACCTGCAATGAAGCTTGCGGATAACGTTATCAAGGCAATGAAAATGATGACGAGACTTCGTGAAATAGAGGCGTCTCTGCCCGGACTTGACTGCGGTATCTGCGGTGCACCCTCATGCCGGGCTCTTGCAGATGACATTGTCAGAGGGTATGCAACCGAGGAGTACTGCATTTTCCATAATGTGGATTATAACAAAGAGGATGAATCGTTACCTGTACCCTTCAGAAATAAGGTTATAAACGGAGAGAACAGTGAGGAAAAAATAAATGAAGGTTAATGAACTTATTGAAAAGCTCTCGCTTGAGGTGCTTTGTCAGGGCGAAGAAAATAAAGAAATCACGGGCTGCTACAGCGGGGATCTTCTTTCCTGGGTAATGTCAAAGGCCAAAGAGGGAGATGTCTGGCTTACGGTGATGGGTAATATCAATGCGATTGCTGTTGCCGTACTCTGTGACTGTGCCTGCATAGTTCTTACGGATAAGGCGGCGCTTGATGACGAAGCAAAAAACAAGGCTGAGCTTCAGGGCGTAACGGTTCTCAGAAGTGAGAAAAGTGCTTACGAGCTCAGTGTAGAAATTTCGAAGCTGATATGAAGCTTTATTACGATTTACATATACATTCCTGCCTTTCGCCTTGCGGGGATAATGAAATGACGCCCTATAATCTTGTCAATATGGCAAAGATTTTCGGCTACGACATTATCGCTCTGACAGACCATAACAGCTCTGCAAACTGTGAAAGTGCGGTGAAGGTCGGAAAAGAAATCGGCATAACGGTAGTCCCCGGTATGGAGCTATGTACCTCCGAGGAAATACACTGTATATGTCTTTTTCCGACGGTGGAAAAGGCTATGGAGTTCAGTGGCTATGTCCGTACTCTTATGCCGCCGATAAAAAATAAAGAGCATATTTTCGGTGAGCAGCTCATTATGGACTGTGAGGACGGTATTCTCGGCAAAGAGGAGCTTCTTCTTACAACGGCGGCGGATATAAGTATAGATTATCTTCCTGAAACAGTTAAGAAGTACGGCGGAGTGTGTTATCCGGCGCATATTAACCGAAGCTCTTACAGTATTATATCATCCCTCGGTGATTTTGGTGATTACCTTGATGTTAACGCCTTCGAGCTTACTCCCGATGCTGATGAAAATGAGTATCTGTCGAAGTATAAGGGTACAAACGGGAAGATAATACTGCGTTCGTCGGATGCTCACTATCTTGAAAATATGCGTGAGCCCGAGTTTACGGTGGAATTGCCCGAAAACTCGGCACAGGCACTTATAGAGTATTTAAAAGGAGATTCAAAATGACAGAGAAAGAAAAAGCAGGAGCCTTATTTCTTGAAGGCTTTAATTGCTCGCAGTCGGTTTTTACTGCCT
>JAZUAZ010000249.1:0-2490 GCA_045638245.1 Acutalibacteraceae bacterium
GTATGTCTGATGCACTTATAAAGCAGACAGATGATGCTCTCAGAGCAAGAGAGCTTATAAAAGTAGAGGTTCTTCTTGAATCCTCCCCCATAACACCGAGAGAAACAGCAGACGAGCTTGCAAAGGCAACGGGTGCAGAGGTTATTCAGATTATAGGTGGTGTAATTGTTCTTTACAGAGAAAGCCCCGAGCTTAAAGAAAAGGCTGCTCAGAAGGCAAAGAACATCAAAAAAGCGGCAAAGATTAAAAGAGAAAAGGCTCTTGCCGAAAAAAAGGAAAATAGCAAGAAATTCCGCTTTACCGGTAATGCTTCAAAGTCAAAGGGCAGAAAGTAATGCGTATCGGAATATACGGCGGTACCTTTAATCCGCCTCATAAAGGACATACAAGGCTTGCCGAAGCTATGCTTAAGGATGTAAGGCTTGATAAAATTCTTATTATTCCGGCAGGTACTCCTCCTCATAAGGAGAGCTTCGACCTAGTTGATGATAATAGTCGCATGGAGATGTGCAGATGTGCGTTTTCAGGTGAAGAATTCGAGGTAAGCGACCTTGAAATAAAGCGTGAAGGTAAAAGCTATACAGTTCTTACGGTTGAAGAGCTCAGAAAAGAATATCCCGAGGATGAGCTTTTTCTCATCATAGGCTCGGATATGCTTCTCAGCTTTGATAAATGGTACAGATACAGGGATATTCTCAAGGAGGTTACTCTCTGTGTTGCCACAAGAGAGGATGTAATCAGCCGCGATGAGCTTCTCAGCTATGCTGATAATGTACTTGGTCTTCGTGAGGATGAAATCTGTGTTTCTGAAATTTCAGCCTTTGAATGTTCATCTACTGACGTACGGAGAAGAATCAAAGCGGGGGAGAATGCGGATGAGCTTCTTGACAGTAATGTAAGTGCTTATATTGCTGAAAAAGAGATTTATCTCGATAAATACACACCGTGGCGAAAGCTTTTAAGAGAAAGACTTCTCGAAAAAAGATATATACACTCCCTCAATGTTGCCGACAGTGCAAGAGAGCTTGCAAAAAAGTACGGTGCTGATGAAGAAAAAGCATATTTTGCAGGTCTTGTTCACGATATAATGAAAAACGCAAGTGAAGAAGAACAGTTGCAAATTATGGAAAAAGGTGGTATAATCCTTAGCCGTACGGAAAAAATCAACAAGAAGCTGTGGCACGCTATGGCGGGTGAATGCTACCTCAGAACCGAAAAGGGGATAACCGATGAAGAACTCCTTAATGCGGTAAGGTATCACACAACAGGCAGAGCGGGAATGAGTCTTCTTGAAAAGATTGTATATATAGCCGACTACATTTCCGTCGAAAGGGATTACGATGACGTTGATGTAATGCGGGACCTTTCAATGAATAAAGGACTTGATGAAGCGGCGTTATATGCACTGAAATTCTCCTTTAAGTCACTTTCCAAAAAGGAAAAGCTTATTCATACGGACAGTGTGGAATACTATAACGAACTGATAATTGAAAGAGAGGGAAAACTATGACAGAGCTTGAAAAAGTAAAAGAAATAGTCAGAATTCTTGACAATAAAAAGGCTAAGGATATCAAGGCTATCGAAATAATAGAGCATTCAATCGTTGCGGATTACTTTGTTATTGTTTCAGGTACATCAAACACTCATGTCAAGTCACTTGTTGATGAGGTTGAGTTTGAGATGAAGCAGAAGGGTGTTGAGCCTTATCATATTGAAGGAAAAGCAACAGGCTGGATTCTTATCGACTATGATACAATTCTTGTTCATGTTTTCACAGGTGAAACAAGAGACTATTATAATCTTGAAAGACTCTGGCAGGATGCAAAAGAAATTGATTTATCCGATGTTATTACAGAGGACTGAATAATAAACTAATTAAACGGAGTGATAAATTTGTATTACGATTTTAAAAAGGCAGAACAGAAATGGCAGGATAAATGGGAAGAGGCAGGCGTTTTCCACGCTCAGGACAACTGCGACAAGAAAAAGTTCTACGCTCTTGTAGAGTTCCCTTATCCCAGCGGAAGCGGTATGCACGTAGGTCACATCAAGGCTTATTCAGGTCTTGAGGTTGTTTCACGTAAGCGCAGAATGGAAGGCTACAATGTACTTTTCCCCATCGGCTTTGATGCGTACGGTCTTCCCACAGAAAACTCAGCAATCAAGACAGGTATCCACCCCAGACAGCTTACCGATAAGAATATAGAAAAGTTCTCATCACAGCTTAAGAGAGTAGGCTTCTCCTTCGACTGGGACAGAGTTGTTGATACAACAGAGGAAGGCTACTACAAGTGGACTCAGTGGATTTTCCTCAAGATGTTCGAAAACGGACTTGCTTTCAGAGATAAGACTCTTGTTAACTACTGCCCCTCATGTAAGGTTGTTCTTTCAAACGAGGACTCTCAGGGCGGTAAGTGCGATATCTGTCACAGTGATATCGTACAGAAGTCAAAGGACGTATGGTACCTTCGCATCACAGAGTATGCAGAC
>JAZUAZ010000250.1:0-1821 GCA_045638245.1 Acutalibacteraceae bacterium
AGTACTTGTAACTCTTTTCATCGGCCAGACAATCAACATCGGCTACGGCCCCACAGCTGTTATTATCGCAGTTGTTGCAGCTGCTACAATGTTCCCCATATGCAAGAAGTGTAAGGAAAGAAACAAGCCTGTTGAAGAAGAACAGTTCACCGTACGCAGTATGATAAAATACGTTGTACACAACAAGTACCTTCTTATCTACTATCTCGGCTACATTTTCTACTCAGGCGCACAGACCTATACGGCACTTAACCTTCTCACCGCATACTATATCTTCGGTAACGAGCTTATTTCACTCGTTACAGGCACCGTTGCCGCAGTACCTCAGCTTGTAATGGCTCTTTTCGTACCTAAAATCATCAGAAAGATTGATAAATTCACTCTTTTCAAGATTTGCGTTATTGCAACAATTGCACTTTCCGTACCTCTCTATTTTGCACAGCACAGCCTCATTCTTTTCATCATCACATTCATGCTCCGTTCAATCCCTCTGGGCGTTGTAGGCGTTCTTTCCTTCACCTTTACTCCCGACTGTGCAGAGTACGGTCAGTTTACAACAGGAACAGAAGCAAAGGGTATCACCTTTGCTATACAGACCTTTGCAGTTAAGCTCGCCGCTGCTATTTCAAGCGGTCTCGGTCTTATCCTTCTCGGCTTCTTTAAATTCAAGACAAAGTTTATGGGCAGCGAGATTGAAAACATTGAGCAGCTTGTCAAGGATGGCATTGTAAAGCTTCAGGCTGACGGTGCGGTAAAAATTGAAACCTTTGCAGACTATCAGGCTATTGAAGCTGTATCAAGACAGACAGATAACGCTATCAACGGCCTCTGGTTCACCTATAACGTAGTACCCATTATAGGTCTTATTATTGCTCTTGCTATCTGGAGCCTCTACAAGCTTCAGGATAAGCAGGTACAGATTATGGCTGACTGCAATGCAGGTAAAATCACAAAGAATAAAGCAAGAGTACTTCTCAAGGAGCTTCGCAAAGCAGAAAAGAAAGAAAAGCTCGAAAAGAAAAGATTGCAGGAAAAGAAACACAAAGCAAAAAGAAAGAAATAATCATTAAAAAGCAAGCGGCGGAGAGCAATTCTCCGCCGTTTCAAAAAAAAATTTAAAAAAATTCAAAAAAGGTATTGACATTTGTGTTTCACTTATGTATAATAGCCACTGTTGATTGAACGACACGACGTTAAATGCGTCAGGTTAGTCGGTGTTTTTAGCGATGAGGGTCCACCCGTTCCCATCCCGAACACGGTAGTTAAGCTCATCAGTGCTGACAATACTTGGCTGGAAGCGGCCCGGGAAGATAAGGCGATGCCGACACAACATTAACCGTAGCAAAGGCTACGGTTTTTTTTCTTTTTCATTCTCTTTTTTTAAGTTTCCTATTGATATTTCATAAGTGAATATAATATAATAAATAGTGACAATAATAACAGTCAGGAGCAGACGGCTGCTGTCAGGGGTGATATTATGGAAAGACGCAGCGGCAACGTAATTTTTATGCCCGATATAGAATACAGAGCCTGGGTCAATGACAACCGTACCCTGCTTGAGGAAATTCTCAAAACAGGCAAGGTTTCGACTCTCTGGCTCGCAAAGGACAACAACAAGGCACACCTTGTGAGATATTTCAAGGAATGCGGTTATGTAATAACAATAGACTAAAGGAGAGAAAATTAAATGAAGGACAAAACAAAGAAGCTTATAAAAACAGTAAAGATACTCGTTAAGGTGGGCAAGATTGCCGCCACCGCCACAACTGTTGCCATGGCGGTATACACACTTATGCCCAAGTATGAGAAGATAGAGGGCGT
>JAZUAZ010000251.1:0-2578 GCA_045638245.1 Acutalibacteraceae bacterium
TGTAATAAAAATAAGTATAATACTTAAGAATGGTAGTATGGAGTACAATGAGTAATTTTAAGCTACTGAAATTTGTAAAGTAAGAAAGGAAAATGTACTATGCTTAACAATGCACCTACAAACAACAAGAGCATTCTTGAATGGCTCGAAGACAAGCTTGCACTCGTAAATCCCGACAAGGTTGTATGGATTGACGGCAGCGATGAGCAGATCGAAGCTCTCCGCGCAGAGGCTTGTGCAACAGGCGAAATGATTAAACTCAATCAGGAACTTCTTCCCGATTGTTATCTTCACAGAACTGCAGTAAACGACGTTGCTCGTGTTGAAGGCAGAACCTTCATCTGCGCTTCCACAAAGGAAGAAGCAGGCCCCACAAACAACTGGATGGATCCCGCTGAAGCTTATGAAATGCTTTACGGCATCGCAAAGGACAGCTACAAGGGCAGAACAGCTTATATCATTCCTTACTCAATGGGCCCCGTTGGTTCAGAGTTCTCAAAGGCTGGTATTGAGCTTACAGACTCAATCTACGTTGTTCTTAACATGGCTATCATGACAAGAGTTGGTCTCAATGTTCTCGAGGCTCTCGGCGACAGCAATGACTGGGTTCGCGGTCTTCACTGCCGTTGCGACATCGACGAAGAGAAGAGATATATCTGTCACTTCCCCCAGGACAACACTATTATTTCAGTTAACTCAGGCTACGGCGGAAACGTTCTCCTCGGTAAGAAGTGCTTCGCACTCCGTATCGCTTCCAACCAGGGTAGAAAAGAAGGCTGGATGGCAGAGCATATGCTTATCCTCGGTATCGAAAAGCCCGACGGTGAGGTTAAGTACATCTGTGCAGCATTCCCCTCAGCTTGCGGTAAGACCAACCTCGCTATGCTCATTCCTCCCGAGGGATACAAGACCAAGGGTTACAAGGTATGGTGCGTAGGTGACGATATCGCTTGGATCCGTAAGGGCGCAGACGGCAGACTTTATGCTATCAACCCTGAAAACGGCTTCTTCGGTGTTGCTCCCGGTACAAATATGAAGTCCAACCCCAACGCACTTCTTTCAACAATGAAGGGCACAATCTTTACAAACGTTGCTCACAATCTTGACAACAACACTGTATGGTGGGAAGGTCTCGATAAGAATCCTCCCGAAAATGCAGTTGAATGGACAGGCAAGCCCTGGAACGGTAAGGTTGACGAAATCAAGGGTGCTCATCCCAACAGCCGTTTCACAGCTCCCGCTAAGAACTGCCCCTGCATCAGCAGCGAGTTCGAAAATCCCAACGGTGTACCCGTATCAGCTATCGTATTCGGCGGCCGTCGTGCAAAGCTTGCTCCTCTTGTATATCAGTCACGTGACTGGAACCACGGTGTATTCGTTGGTTCAATCATGGCTTCAGAAACAACTGCAGCAGCTTCAGGTGCAGTAGGTGTTGTTCGTCGTGACCCCATGGCAATGCTTCCCTTCTGCGGTTATGATATGGCTGACTACTGGCAGCACTGGATTGATATCGGTGAAACTCTTGATGCTGACAAGGCTCCCAAGATCTTCAACGTTAACTGGTTCCGTAAGGATGACGAAGGCAACTTCATGTGGCCCGGCTTCGGTGACAACCTTCGTGTACTTGACTGGATCATCGACAGATGTGAAGGTAAGGTTGACGCAGAAGAAACCGCTATCGGTTACCTTCCCAAGGCTGAAGACATCAACCTTGAAGGCCTTGAAGGCGAAATCACTATTGATGGTCTCAAGAAGATTCTTGACGTTGATAAGGCTCTCTGGGCTGAAGATGCTAAGGGTATTGAAGAATTCTACGGCAAGTTCGGTGACAAGCTTCCCAAGGAGCTTCGTGCAGAACTCGAAACCCTCAAGAAGAATACAGCTGAATAATTCAGTTTACCGTAACAACGGATGTCTCAGGGCATCCGTTGTTTTTTATGTGGGTACGCGGGTGCGGTAGTGCTGAGTCTATAGGCAGAAGCCGCCGATAGAGCTTGAGAAAATTATGCTTATACCATAAGGTTGTGCAACCTGGTGGGCCGCGACGCAGTTGCAGAAACCACCCGGAGGGGATGCTTTCTGCCCTTTATTCCGCCTACGGCAAAACAAAGTACGCCGCCGACTTAAAAGTCGGCGGGGGACTGCGTCCGCTAACCATACTTACAAACACACGGATTAGTGGTATAGAATATAAAAAACTGTGCAAAACTTGTTGACATTTGTTTTTATAAGTGATATTATTATCAAGCTCTCTCGCAGAGATGTGGAAAGAGTGAAAAACTCAATACGAAAAAAACTTGAAAAAAGTTTTAAAAAAGTATTGACAAGAGGATATCGGATATGATATACTCTTTGAGCTGTCTCGCAAAAGCGGGAAAGCGATTGGACCTTGAAAATTAAACAACGAGATAAGAAAAGGAACCCGAGATTCGATGGTACTAACCATCAAGAAGAGTTTTAAAAAGTACTTTTCAAACAGTAATACGGAAGCTAAAATAGCGAAGTATAAAGAAACGTCAGCAAATGACGAATTGAGCGACAAGCTCTGAAAATGATTAGAACGCTTCGGCGTCTTAAT
>JAZUAZ010000252.1:0-2753 GCA_045638245.1 Acutalibacteraceae bacterium
CACCCACGTCAGCGCGTAACTACTGGCTACTGGTTACTGACTACTTACTATTCACCATTTCCTCATACATATCACAAATCTCGTTGACCTCGCCCTGAGCCACAAGCTGTCCCTTGGTGAGAATAATTGCTTTATTGCAGATTTTCTTTACACGGTCAGTGTTGTGTGAAACAAAAAGTACTGTCGCACCGTCCTTCATCATATCGAGAATTCTCTGCTCGCTCTTTTCCTTGAAGGCGGCGTCACCTACGCTGAGAACTTCATCGAGAATGAGTACGTCAGGCTTAACTGCAGTGGCAATAGCGAAGCCAAGACGGCTTTTCATACCTGAGGAGTAGCTTTTTAAGGGTGCGTTTATAAAGTCGCCCAATTCGGAAAATTCAACGATTTCATCGTACTTCTCGTCGATGAATTTTCTTGAAAAGCCCATTGTTGCGCCGTAAAGATAGATGTTTTCCTTACCGCTGTAATTCATATCAAAGCCTGCACCTAATTCGAGCATAGGAGCGATAACTCCCTTGACCTTAGCCTTGCCCTGTGTGGGCTTGAGTACTCCTGCAATAACCTTCAGAAGAGTACTTTTACCCGCTCCGTTAAAGCCCATAATACCTACACGGTCTCCCTTTTCAACCTTGAAGGAAACGTCCTTGAGTGCCCAGAATTCGGTATAATTGAGCTTTCTTGTAACAAGTCGGATAAAATATTCCTTGACGTTGTCAACTCTTTCTTTATTCAGATGAAAGAGCATACTTACGTGATTAACTTCAACTGCGTAATCTTTCATAAAACACTCCCCCATTAAATATGAAGAATAAACTTATCCTGATTTTTATTGAACATAATCAGACCGATAAAAAGGCAGCAGAGGGCAAATACAGTGCTGTAAATAAAGGCGGTACCGTCAAAATAAGCCATAAATTCCGTACCGTGGATAACTGCCGCTCTGAAAGCTTCGATTATGCCGTAAAGAGGATTTATCTTAAGAAGCTGAGCCTGCCATGAGCTTTCGCTGAAGCCAAGTCTGTCTATGGTGTACACGATAGGTGTGAGGTAGAAAAGAAGGAGGGTGAAAACATCGTAAAGATTTTCAATATCCTTGAAAAAGACGTTGAGTGTGCAGAGAATCATACCTACACCGAGGGAAAGGATAAGAAGTACTGCAACAGGAAGTGCGGCAAAAACAATGTTGAAGGAAAGGTCCACGGGGTTATAGTTTATTATCTTAAAGAAAAGAATTACCCCTGCAAGTACGGAAAGAGAGATAACAAAGGTAACAAAGGTGGAAAGCACCATTGAAAGCGGATAAATATACTTGGGTACGTAGACCTTTTTGATTATTGACGCATTTTTACGTACCGATTTCATGGCCCTTTTTGTACTTTGGGTATAAAATTCGTAAAGAAGGCGTCCTGCGAGAAGATATACGGGATAATTTACAACCTTTGAGGAATCCTTACCGAAGAGATTGCTGAAAACAACGGAAAGCACCACCATTGTAAGAAGGGGCTGAAGGAATGACCAGAGTATACCCAACGCAGAATTTCTGTATTGAAGCTTTATATTTTTAACTACGAGCTCCCTGAGCAGGTAGCGATATTTCTTGAAATTACCGAGTGTATAGCAAGCTGTTGACTTTAAAGACAAGGAAATACCTCCTTTTTATCTATAATCCTACTCATTATAGCACAGAATTTCACTTTTTACAAGAGAAATGATTACAATGCGCAATGCTCAATTCGCAATTCGCAATCGCGCCGGACAACTCAAAAAGAGAATGGGTATACCCGCCCCGTAAGTTTGCACTTTTTACAGATTATTACACATACAAAACATCAAATGAAGATTTATTGATGAACTATTTTTTATAAAAATATAAAAGAGGCGGGATCCATAATACGATAAACTCTAACCTTTCCCGCGATCGCGCATTGTGCATTGCGAATTGCGCATTAAAAAGCTCCCCGCCTTAGCGGAGAGCTTTTCTATTATCTGATTGTACCTGTGTGCCAGATGTCTCTTGCGTAATCGTTGATTGCACGGTCTGCTGCGAAGCGGCCTGCACCTGCGATATTCATAAGTGACATTCTGTTCCAGCGGTCTCTGTCCTTCCATACGGTATCGATGTACTTCTGAGCCTTTCTGTAATCGGCAAAGTCAGCGAGTACCATATAGGGATCGTGGTGGATAATTGTATTTCCGATTTCGGGGAACTGCTTACCGTTAATACCCTTCTGGATGAAGTCGATAACCTTACGAAGCTCGGAGTTGTTGTTATAGTAGTTGATGGGCTGATAGCCGTTGTTCTTGAGCTCAACTGCCTCGGGAGTTGTCATACCGAAGAGGAACATATTGTCATCGCCCACTGCCTCGTGAATTTCAACATTAGCACCGTCGAGAGTACCGAGAGTAAGAGCACCGTTGATCATAAACTTCATATTACCTGTACCGCTTGCTTCAGTACCTGCAAGAGAAATCTGCTCACTGATGTCTGCGGCGGGCATAAGAGTTTCAGCCATTGATACGTTGTAGTCCTCGAGGTATACAACCTTGAGTCTGCCTCTCATATCGGGATCGTTGTTGATAAGGTCTGCGAGAGCGCAGATCATTGAGATAATCTTCTTTGCAACAAAGTAGCCTGAAGCAGCCTTTGCACCGAAGATGTAGGTGTGAGGCACATAATCTCCGTCGGGATTTTCCTTGATTTCAAGATATCTTGCGATAATCTGAAGTGCATTGAGGTGCTGACGCTTGTA
>JAZUAZ010000253.1:0-3232 GCA_045638245.1 Acutalibacteraceae bacterium
TACGTTGTTCTTCAGATTCAGCTCAACGCTTCCGTACGTGACTATATCCCCGAGGATAAGGTAGGTCTTTTCCAGGGTATCAGAATGATATTCTTCGTTCTTATTCCCATGGTTGTCGGTCCCGCACTCGGTGACATTGCAATCCGCAGCTCGAACTTCACCATTATGGAATACGGTGAGCCTAAGGAAGTACCCTCAACAAGTATGTTCTTCTATGCTTCAATCGTAGCACTTCTTATTTTCGTACCTCTCTTCCTTCTTACTAAAAAGGAGCCGGGTGCTGACAAGAATAAGAAAAAGTTCATTGTTGCAATAGTAATTTCTGTTGTGGTTATCGTTCTTTTCACTCTCCTTAAGGACTTTATGCCTGCAGGCGGTGTGGTTACACCTACAGATGCAACCCCCACTGATGTTATAGAGACAACGGCAGCGCTCATACAGTAATAAATAAAGCAGTTAAGTTCATCGCTTAACTGCTTTGTTTTTTTATGCATAAACTATTGAAAACGGTCGAATATATGTGATATACTGATTATGCCAAACTAACTGAATATGTGAAAACAATGGAGAAATTTATCCTTTTAGGGGATAGATTTATGCTTTTGTGTCATAACAACATTACAGGATTTGTTAAAAATGCAAATTCCACTTGTGTTGTTGTGGTTATACCGGTTTCACATAAAGTTAGTTTGGCGACTATCGGAGTTTGCGTTTTTTGTGCGTTTGCTTCGGTAGGCGCACTTTTTATTTTGCGGAAATAAAAATGTGTATGTTGTTTTATTGGAGGTGAATTTTATAAGCTGTCCGCTAACTAAACGTGAAGTATTGATTTTTCGGGTGGGTTATAGTATAATTTAATTACCTTGATATATAAAGGAGGTATTTTTATGAAGAAAAACTACAAAAAGTTATTTATCCTTACGGCTTTGGTATCACTTCTTGTTGTAGCATTCTGCTTCTCTGCAGGTGCAGCTGAAGAAAGATATCAGGAGGGTAATCTCTATTACACCGTTACCGACGGTGAAGCAACAATCGTAGGTGCTAAAGAAGTGCCTGAAGGTGAGCTTGTTATTCCCGGTTCAATCGGCGGTTATCCCGTAACGGCTATAGGAAAAAATGTATTCTCATGGAACCGCAATATTGTAAATGTAACAATCGGTGAAGGCGTAAAAACAATCGGTGACGGTGCCTTCGAAAACTCCACCGTGCAGACTATTGTGCTCCCTGCCAGCCTTACAGAAGTCGGTGAGAGTCCGTTTAAATGGTGTTCTAAGCTTGAAAGCATTACCGTTCACGAAGATAATGAGGTATATTCGAACGACGAAAACGGTGTCTTATTCAATAAAGATAAAACAGTTCTTGTAAAATATCCTACAGGAAATGAACGCACTTCATACAGTATTCCCGATACGGTTAAAACTGTACATAACAGAGCCTTTATGGATTCCAATAATCTTGTAAGTGTAATACTTCCCGATAGTATAACGGTTATAGAAGAATTTGCTTTTTCTTCCTGCGGTAATCTTGAGTCTGTTGTTATTCCTGAAGAGGTTACGACGATAGAGGACTATACGTTTGCTCACTGTGAAAAGATTACATCTGTTATAATTCCTTCGGGAGTTACTGAAATTAAATCCTGTGCTTTTGAAGGTTGTTATGATCTCACAAGTGTAACAATACCCGACACCGTTAAATCGATCGGCAGAGTAGCATTCAGCAATTGTGATTTGTCAAGCATTACAATTCCTTCAAGCGTTGAATCAATTGGCTATTATGCTTTTTCAGGAAACGCTTTTACGGAGGTAATAATCCCTGAAGGTGTAAAAAGTATAGGATATGGTGCTTTTGAATGGTGTACAAAACTCAAGAGTGTAAAAATATCCAACAGTGTAACAGAAATTGGAGACTATGCTTTCGGATTTTGTGTTGATGACGGTCTCGGCGATTGGAATGAAACTGTCATAGACGAAATTGAGGGATTAACCATTATTGCAGGTGAATGCTCAGCTGCACACAGATATGCAAAGGAATATGAGATTGAGTTTATAGACGACGGCTCTAAAGACCATATCTTTACAACTGTTTCAGAAAAAGCAACCTTTGAAAAGGCCGGCAGTAAGGTTACAAGCTGCGAATGCGGTGAAATTAAGTCAAAAGCCGAATATCCCGCAGTAACAAGCGTTACTCTTTCCACAGAAAAATACGTTTATAACGGCAAAAACAGAACTCCCAAGGTAACCGTAAAGGATAAAGAGGGTAATACTCTCAAAAAGAATGTTGATTATAAGCTCAGCGTTGCATCAAGCAGAAGCGGCATCGGCAGATATACCGTAAAGGTAACACTTATCGGCAACTACGAGGGTACGAAGAAGGTATTCTTCTACATTCTTCCCGGTGCGGCATCAAATATTAAAGCCTCTGCAAACAAGACCACATCCCTGAAGCTTTCTTGGAAGGCTGCAAGCGGAGCTGTCGGCTATAAGGTTTACCGCTACGATTCAGCAAAGAAGGCTTATGTTCTTGCAGCTACAACCGAAAAAACAAGCATAACCGTTTCCAAACTTTCCGCGGGTACAAAATATACCTTCAAGGTTGTTGCTTACGGTGAAACTGCTGCAGGTAAGAGCTACGACAGTGCAAAATATATACTTTGTAAAACTGCAACCTGCACTGCTACTCCCACATTGAAGGTTACTTCAGCCTCAAAGGGTAAGGTAACCTTGTCCTGGTCACAGGTAAGCGGTGAGACAGGCTACCAGGTATGGTACAGTACCTCGAAAAACGGTACCTACAAGAAGATTTCCAACTATGCAGGAAATTCAACCAAGGCAACCGAAGGCGGTCTTACAAGCGGAAAAACATACTATTTCAAAATCAGAACTTACAAGACAACTGACAGCGGCTATGTTTATTCTCCCTTCAGCGATGTAAAGAGCGTAAAAATCAAATAAAAAAAGCTCCGTGGTTCATTACGAATCACGGAGTTAATTTTTAATCAAGAATGTAAAGACCTGACTTAAGCCACACGAATTCCTTGCCCATTACATTGATGTATTTATACACCTTTTCGTTGAAAATACGGTAGTCTCTTACGGAGTTGGTCTGAATGTTGAGAGAGCGGATTTTTCTTGAACCCTGATTACAGATGTAAAGAGTGTTACCGCTGAGGTTAACTGCACAGGGTCTGTCGAAAGCGGTTGTCTCTCCGCCGCCTACACGAAGAAGAATTCTG
>JAZUAZ010000254.1:0-5155 GCA_045638245.1 Acutalibacteraceae bacterium
AAGATTCTTGCCGCTACTCCTATGGGACGCTTCGGTGAGGCAAAGGAGCTTGACGGCGCACTTCTCTTCCTTATCAACAATGATGCCGCAGGCTTCATCACAGGCGTAGTGCTTCCCGTTGACGGCGGCTTCTCATCATACAGCGGAGTCTGATGCTTGTTCACAGGGAGAACCTGACTACCGGCTACTGACTACTGACTACTCCCACAACCCACCTTACTATAAAAAGGAGACTTAACTACAAATGGATATGTTCAAAACGATTTACGACTTAGGTATAATCCCCGTTGTTGCTATTGACGATGCGGATAAGGCAGTACCTCTTGCAAAGGCACTTCGTGACGGCGGACTTCCCGCAGCAGAAATCACCTTCAGAACTGCCGCCGCTGAAGAAGCAATCAGAAGAATTTCCGCTGAATGTCCCGACGTACTTGTCGGTGCGGGTACTGTTCTTACAAAGGAGCAGTGTGACAGAGCTATTGCCGCAGGTGCAAAGTTTGTTGTAACACCCGGTTTCAACCCTGAAATGATTGCATACATCAAGTCAACTGGTATCCCTATGATGCCCGGTGCCGCAACTCCCGGTGAAATGGAGCAGGCAATGAGCATGGGACTTACAAATATCAAGTTCTTCCCCGCAGAGGCAAACGGCGGTGTAGCAAAGCTCAAGGCACTTGCAGGTCCCTATCAGGCTGCAAAATGGATGCCCACAGGCGGCGTAAACACAAAGAATCTCAACGATTACCTCTCATTTGACCGTATTCTCTGTTGCGGCGGTACATGGATTGCCACAAGCGCAGACATCAACGAAGGCAAGTGGGATGATATCACAAAGAAGTGTAAGGAAGCAATAAAAACAATGCTTGGCTTCAAGCTCGAAAAGCTCTGCATCTACGGTGACAGTGCAAATGCAGAAAAGAATGCAAAGTTTGTTGCTTCTATCTTCGGATTTGATGTTGCAGAGACCGAGTGCGGTGTTGAGGCTGGCTCACTCTGCTTCGGCAAGGAGGAAAGCGATGCAAAGGGCTGTATCGTAATCTCAACCCTTAACGGCAACAGAGCAAAGGCTTATCTTGAAAGACTCGGTGCAGAAATCGACCCCGACATCTGGTACGACAAGAAGGGTAACGTAAGCTGCTTCGGACTCAAGGATACAGTTGCAGGCTTTGAAATCTGCATAGAGACTAAGTAACTCTGATTTAATCAGCAGTTACAGAAATAGAATTATTTTAGAAAGAGGATTATTTTATGAGCAAAAGAATTGTATGCTTCGGCGAAATTATGCTCCGTCTTGCTCCCGAAGGCTATTACAGATTTTTCCAGAATGACAGAATGCAGGCTACCTTCGGCGGCGGTGAAGCAAACGTTGCAGTTTCCCTTGCAAACTACGGTATGGACGCTTCCTACGTAACAAAGCTTCCCTCACACGCAATCGGTCAGGCGGCAGTAAATTCACTTCGTGCACTCGGTGTTGACACAAAGGATATCGTACGCGGCGGTGAAAGAGTAGGTATCTACTATCTTGAAAAAGGTGCATCACAGCGTGGCTCGGTATGTATCTATGACAGAGCTTATTCTGCAATTCAGCTCGCAAAGAGAGAGGATTGCGACTGGGATAAGATTTTCGACGGTGCAGACTGGTTCCACTTCACAGGTATTACTCCCGCTATCGGCGGAGATCTTGTAAACATCTGTCTTGACGCATGTAAGGCTGCAAAGGCAAAGGGTGTGAAGATTTCCTGCGACCTTAACTACAGAGGTAAGCTTTGGACAAGAGCTGAGGCAAGAGAAGCTATGACCGAGCTTTGCAAGTACGTTGACGTATGCATCTCCAATGAAGAGGATGCAAAGGATGTATTCGGTATTGAAGCTGAAAACACCGATATTTACGGCGGTAAGCTTGATAAGGAAGGCTACAAGTCAGTTGCAAAGCAGCTTAAGGATACCTTCGGCTTTGAGAAGGTTGCAATTACACTTCGTTCATCAATTTCCGCTTCTGTAAATGATTGGGCAGGTATGCTCTATGACGGTGAAAACTACTGCTTCTCAAAGGAATATCACCTCAACATCGTTGACCGTGTAGGCGGCGGCGACAGCTTCGGCGGCGGTCTTATCTATGCTCTTCTCAACGGCAAGGATACTCAGGCAGCTATCGAGTTTGCAGTTGCGGCTTCAGCACTCAAGCACTCAATTGAAGGCGACTACAACCGTGTAAGCGTATCCGAGGTTGAAAAGCTTGCAGGCGGCGACGGCTCAGGCAGAGTACAGAGATAAGTAGTCAGTAGCAAGTAGTCAGTAGTCACGCACGAGGTTAAGCTCAGAAAAATTAAGGTTATCCTTCGTACGCTATTGATGAAAACTTATTGATTCGACATCGTAGGGACACGGTGTGCCGTGTCTGCATACAAAATGTAAACCTGTTGCTCTCTTCTTTCGTGGGGAGAGCAGCTGAAATAAAAATATCAAGGAGAAAACGAAAAATGAGTAAAAAATCAACCGCTCCTTCAGGAGCAATCAGACCCTTCGGCTGGCAGGATAAGCTCGGCTATGCAATGGGTGATATGGGCTGTGGCTTTACCTTCCAGCTTATATCTACATACATGCAGTTATTCTATCTTCAGTGTATCGGTATCGAGTCAAAGCATTACGGCTGGATAATTCTTGCCTCCAAGGCATTTGATGCTGTTAATGACGTTGTAATCGGTAATCTTGTTGACACAAAGAGAATCGGCAAAAAGAGTAAGTATATGCCCTGGATTATCTACGGTGCAATAGGTCTTGTTGCCTTTACCGTAATGCTCTTCTTCCCCGTACAGAGCTTCAGCTACGGCGCAAAGGTGGCATGGTGCTTTATCGCATACTGCCTGTGGTCAATCGCTTACACTATGGTTAACGTACCTTACGGCTCACTTCTTTCCGTAATCAGTGATAAGCCTAACGAAAGACAGGCTCTTTCAACCTTCCGTTCAATCGGTGCGGCTCTTCCCGCTCTCATCATTATGATGATTCTTCCCAATATCGTTTATAAAGATGGCTCAGCTGCTGCAACAGCAACAAATTCAGCAGTGAATACTGCCTCTGATGTTCTTTCAAAGGTAGTTTCAACCGCTACTGATGTAGTTGACGAAATTCTTGACGGTAATGCTCTGTTTATTGCTTCGGCAGTCTTTTCAATCGCCGCTCTTGTAACTCTTTGTGCAACAACCAAGCTTGTTAAAGAGCGTGTTGTCCATGAGGATGTTCAGAAGGGCGAAAGCTCAAGCGGTGCAAAGGCATTCTTCGGTGCTTTCAAATCATTCTTCACAAACCGCGCCATGGTTGGTGCAACAATTGCCAGTGTTTCATCTGTTGCTCTTTTCAACTCAACAATGTCACTGAACAATATGGTATTCCAGTATTTCTTCAATGATACCTCAAAGATAACTATATCAATGGCCGGCAGTTATCTTCCCATGGTTCTTATTATGGGTTTTATCGGTAAGATTACAGCAAAGTACGGAAAGAAGGCAGTTGTAACTGTTGCCACATTTATCAGTACAGTAGCAGGTCTTGCTATTATGCTTCTTCCCTTACCTCAGAATATGACCGGCATTATTATCTACATAGTTGCTCTTATGTTCCTTAATACAGGTAACTGTACATTCCAGGTTACTGTATGGGCTATTGTTGCTGACTGTATTGAGACAAGCTACAGAAAAACTAAAAAGAGCGAGGAGGGCTCACTTTATGCTCTTTATTCCTTCTTCCGTAAGCTTTCTCAGGGTATCGGTCAGGCAGTTGTTTCCTTCGGTCTTGCTTCAATCGGTTTTGTTGAAGGTGAAAATGCAACACAGCCCGAAAGCTTCGGTACAGACGTAAAGAGTCTCTACTTTGTTCTTCTTTTCGTCGGCTCACTTGTAACCTTCCTTTCACTTAAGTTTATTTATAACATCGGTAAGAAAGAGGAAGAAGATTTACAGGCTAAATAAAGCTGAATAAAACAAAACAAATAAAATTTTTCAGTTTGGCAGGTTGCGGTTTACCGTGACCTGCCTTTGTTATATCAAGGTTGATATAGCCTGATACTTTCTGTGATATGACGATGTTATACTGCACAAAAAAAGCATCTGTTTTTGGCGAAATTTACACGAAAAACAGAGAGTTTACATATTGAATTTTCTGTCGCAAAATGTTATAATTTTCAGGATAGATTACTGTGCCTTTTTGTGGTCTTATCCGACGGATAGGGGAGCACGAAAAAGTACGGTTTGAAAAGCAAATTTATAAGAAAGGGTTATAGATGTATGAAGTACAGTTATTATCCGGGTTGTACCTTGCGTACCAAGGCTAAGAAGCTTGACGATTATATGAGAGCTTCGGCTAAGGTGCTTGGTATCGAATTGGAAGAGATTGAAAACTGGCAGTGCTGCGGCGGTGTTTATCCGCTTTCAAAGGACGAAATTGCCACCAAGCTTTCTTCCGTAAGAGCACTCAACGAGGCTAAAGAAAAGGGTCAGGACCTTGTTACCCTCTGCTCGGCATGTCACCACGTTATCAAAAGAGTTAACGATGATATGCAGAATGTTGAGGATATCAGAACAAGAGCCAACAACTACCTTAAGTTCGATGAGCCCTATGCAGGCGAGACAAAGGTTCTCCACTTCCTTGAAATTCTCAGGGACGAAATCGGCTTTGATAAGCTTAAGGAAAAGGTTGTCAATCCTCTTACAGGTAAGAAGATAGGCGCATACTACGGCTGCCTTCTTTTAAGACCTTCCGAGATTCTCGCATTTGACAATCCTGAAAATCCCACAATCATTGAGGATTTCATCCGCGCTCTCGGTGCAGAGGCAGTTATTTACCCTTACCGTAACGAATGCTGCGGCGGCTACATTTCTCTCAAGGCAAAAGACCTTTCAGAGAATATGTGCAACAACATTGTAAACAGTGCAGACGGCTTCGGTGCAGAAATGCTCGTTACCGCTTGTCCTCTTTGCCAGTATAACGTTACAAAGAATTCAGAAAAGGATCTTCCCGTAATTTACTTTACAGAGATTCTTGCTGAAGCCTTAGGAGTAAAAGAGGAGGTTGACGCAAAATGAGTCACGGCAATAAGAATCAGGCCGCAATGGTAAAGGAAATCAGCGGCACCAATCCTCTCAAGTGTATGAAGTGC
>JAZUAZ010000255.1:0-9168 GCA_045638245.1 Acutalibacteraceae bacterium
AAAGAGGATTATACTACACAATAAAAAATAATTCAAGTGTTTATGCGTTTTTTACTGCATCTGCAATTTTTTCGGCGTAACTGCGGCAAATCTCCTCATCGTCACACTCAACCATAACCCTTATCACAGGCTCGGTGCCCGATTCACGAAGGAGAAGCCTTCCCCTGCCATCAAGTGCCGCTTCGGCTTCCTTCTGCACCGCAAGTACCTTTTCATTACTCAAAGCCGCTTTTTTATCCGTTACCCTCACGTTGATAAGCGTCTGCGGATATTTTTTGAAGGGTTCAGCAAGTTGAGAAAGTGTTTTGTTTTCCGCAAGCATAACCTCCATCATCTTTATAGCAGTTAGAAGTCCGTCGCCCGTTGAGGCGTATCTTGAAAAAATAATATGACCCGACTGCTCACCGCCGATAATGCAGTTGTTTTTTACCATATACTCATTTACGTACTTGTCGCCTACTGCTGTTTTTGCGTAGTCTATACCTATTTCGTCGAAAGCCTTGAAAAGCCCGTAGTTTGACATGATTGTAGCGACAACTGTATTATTTTCAAGCTCTCCCCTTTTCTTGAGATAAGAGCCGTAGATAAAGAGTATGGCGTCACCGTCAACAACATTACCGTTTTCGTCTACACAAAGACATCTGTCTGCATCACCGTCAAAGGCAAAACCTACATCAAGTCCTTTTTCTTTTACAAGCTTCTGCAATTTTTCTATATGAGTTGAGCCTGAATCTTTGTTTATGTTTACACCATTGGGTTCTGCACCGATAAGATGTACCCTTGCACCGAGGCTTTCAAATATACGTCCTGCAATTTCCCATGCACTGCCGTTTGCACAGTCAATACCTATATTTTTACCGCGGAAAGAGTATATGCTAAGGTCAAGAAGATATTCTATATAACGGTTTCTTCCCGACTGATAATCAACAGCCCTTCCTATTTCTGCACCTGTTGCACAAGGTATATTATCTGTTTCACTGTCAATATACTTTTCAATAAGATCAGTTACCTCATCCTCCATCTTTTCGCCCTTTGAGTTTATAAGCTTGATTCCGTTGTCATAAAAAGGGTTATGGCTTGCTGAAATCATTATACCGCAATCAAAGTCCTCGTTTTTAGTTATATAGGCAACGCAAGGGGTTGTTGTAACATGAAGAAGATATGCATCGGCACCCGTAGAAGCTATCGCACCGGCAAGTGCATATTCAAGCATATATCCCGAAAGCCTTGTATCCTTTCCGATTACAATCTTTGCTTTGCGATACTTGTTTTCTTTTCTGCATTTTTCGTTGAAATACCAACCTAAAAACTTACCGGTTTTATACGCATGCTCAACGGTAAGCGTCACATTAGCCTCACCCCTGAAGCCGTCTGTACCAAAATATTTACCCATAAATTACTCCTTGGAAATAATTTTTTCTGCCGATTTATATATACTATCGGCGGGAATTTCTCCCCTGACTGAGGAAAGCGGATATATATTGGTGTTTCTGCCTATTACCGTACCCGGATTAAGAACGCTGTTACAGCCCACCTCAACAAAATCACCTAATATTGCACCGAACTTTTTCAGTCCCGTTTCGTACCTTTCGTCTTTTGACCTGAGTACGACAAGAGTTTTGTCACTTTTTACATTGGACGTTACAGAGCCTGCGCCCATATGAGATTTGTACCCTAAGATACTGTCACCCACATAGTTATAGTGGGGTACCTGAACATTATTAAAAAGTATTGCGTTTTTTATTTCTGTAGAATTACCAACCACACAGTTATTGCCAATAAGAGCCGAGCCTCTGATAAAAGCACAGTGGCGTATCTCTGTATTTTCCCCTATAATACAAGGCGAACCTATATATGCCGTAGGGGCTACTGTTGCACTTTTGTGTATCCACACATTCTCAGCAGGAGATGTGTAATCATCTTCGGATAAGCTCTTGCCTTTTTCAAGAATAAATTCCTTTATCGATTTAAGCGCCTGCCATGGATAAGTGAACGAAGCGAGAAAATCACCGGCAAGTGATTTATCAAGAGAAAGCAGTTCTTTGGTTTCGAGCATAACTTAACCTCTCTGTTTATTATTATATAAAATACTACTCCGGATAAAATAAATTTATTCGGAGTAATTTTAAGCTTATTTACAAATTTCAATAACGGGCAAGTTTTTTTCGCAACAAGTGCAGAATTATACTCCATCATCATGTGACCGCACTTTTCACACTCGTACACAATCCCATTTTCACCGAGAGCATCTATAATCTGCTGAAGATTTTCCGCCGAAGCTACTCTATCCTCTTTTGCAGAAGGAAACCTTAGTGCAACCTTGAGAACAAAATTGAAAACACACTGTATGAAAGAATAGGCAACAATGGTACTCGCTATTTCATTGTTTTTTAATATAAAATTCCCATCCATAAATCCTCTTAATCATATTATATTAAAAGCAAGCTATCTATTCAATAGAATTTAAGCATATAAAAAGAAAAACTCCTGCAGAAAACTGCAGGAGTATGTATTTCTTTCAGATTACTGCATAGCAGCAGCTGCTTCTGCACCGCCAATGGGGAATGCCTGAGAAACAAGAACTACACAAGCAATTGCCATACCAAAGCAAGCACCTGTCATAAGTGAATTAACAAGTCTGTTAGTAGCTTCAACATTACCTGCAGCAACTGTCTTGTTATATGCTCTGAATGCGAAGATAGCATAAATAAGAGTGATTGCTAAAGGAATTACTACAAAATTCTTAAGTGCGAACACAAGAACGATGAGAAGAGCTGTAATAAATGCTCTGCCCTTTGAAATGCCGCCGGTCTTGCCGCCCTTAGCAACCTTTGCTGCCTTCTTAGCGTCCTTGAGAGCCTTCTTCTGAGCCTTTATGTCAGCGACCACGGGAGCAGCGGGAGCTACGGGAGCTGCTGCATATACAGGTGCTGCGGGAGCAACGGGTGCTACAGGAGCAACGGGAGCTACAGGAGCAACGGGAGCTACAGGAGCAACAGGTGCTTCAGCAACAGCAGGAGCTGCCTCTACCTTCTGGCCGCAGATGAAACAAATATCTGAGTTATCTTCGATTACATTTCCGCAAAACTTACAAGTCATAAAAATAATCCTCCTTAAAACTTTGCTTAGATTATAACACTAAAAAAAAATATTTACAATAGTTTATGAAAATAAATTATGCTTTTTTTTAAAAAAATTATCATTTTTTCCGTTTTTTTATCCATTGTGATGATTTTTACTATTATTTTCCGAGAGTTTATCATCCTCAGTCATCAGAGAATATGTAAAGGAGCTGAATAATATGCAAAAAAGTAAAGAGTTCCTCCTCGGCACTGTTGCCGGTATTCTTAACTCCCTTTTAGGAGCAGGAGGAGGCATTATAGTTGTCCCCTATCTGAAAAGCAAGGGACTTGATCAGAAATCCGCTCAGGCTTCTGCTTTTCCTGCACTTATTATTATGAGTGCAATATCCGCAGTAATATATATCAATAACGGTTATTTTTCACCCTCAGAGGTAATACCGTTTATTCCCTTCGGCTTATTAGGTGCATTTGCAGGCGCGCGTATTTTCAGAAGAGTTTCCGGCCGTATGCTGAATTTGTTTTTTTCTCTTTTTCTGTTTTATTCCGGAATAAAAATGATAATGAGGTAGACTATGCTTTTTAAAATTTTTGCCGCTTCATTCGTTTCAGGAGTATCAGGTGCAATGGGCTTCGGCTCCGGCATAATACTTATTATCTGGCTTACAACCTTTATGGACTACGGACAGCTTGAAGCCCAAGGAATAAATCTGCTCTTTTTTATTTGCTGTGCAGGTTTATCCCTCTTGATTTTTTCAAAAAAAGGTACCGTTAACAAAGCAGAAGCTGTGCCGATTGCAGCAGGTGGCGCCGTTGGTGTTACCATCGGACAATTTTTGCTACCTGTAATACCTTCTGAGTATCTTTCAAAGCTTTTCGGAATATTTATAATACTGCTTTCGATAAAACAGTTTTTCAATTCAAAAAAACGGGACTGAAAAGTCCCGTTTTAAATTATTTTCTTGACGCCATAAAGCCTTCAAGTATCACTACAGCCGAAACCGCATCAACTACCTCTTTGCGCTTCTTTCCTCTGACATTGTTGTCACTCAGAGTACGGTGCGCCCATACAGTTGTAAGCCTTTCATCGTACATAACTGTACTTATACCGGTAATTTTTCCGAGCTCCTCTGCAAAACTGATACACTTCTCTGCACGGAACCCCTCGGAACCGTCCATATTTTTAGGAAGGCCCACAACTATAAGCTCAGCTTTAAGTTTTTCTGCGTGAGCCTTGACTGCCGCTATCACCTTCGGCTCGTAGCTCTCATTTATAACACCCACGGGTGAGGCGAGAATTTCCATTCTGTCGCAAACCGCAAGACCCGTTCTTGCGTCGCCGTAATCAACTGCAAGTATAACCATTATCCGACCTGCTGACTTTCGCTCTGTTCAATAGCCGAATCTACCTGAGCCACAACATCAGAGAAGCGCTTTGACTCAAGATCCTCATGGATTATATCAAATACATATTTGAAGATATTCTTTGAGGGGTTACTTGTGCCGGTATGAAGGTCTGCACGGTAGTCATATCCATACCATACTGCCGCAACATAGTAGGGAGTACCGCCGCAATACCACTTGTCACAGTTATCTGAAGTTGTACCTGTCTTAGCGAAGGTCTGAAGTCTTCCGCCGTTATTGTCATAAATCTGTGAACCGTATGCAGTACCTGCTGACTGTGTAACTGCGCTTGTAAGCATTGAGAGCATTGAAGAAGCGGTTTCCTTCTTGATTGACTGCTGAGGAATCTCATTGGTTCTGTCAAGAACTATGTTTCCGTTTCGATCTGTAACCTTATAGTAGCTGTAGGGCTCATAATAGCGTCCGCCGTTACCGAAGGTCGCAAATGCCGCAGCCATTTCAAGGGTTGTAACACCTGTTGTAGTGCCGCCAACAGCAAGGGGGCTGAGGTCTCTGTCGCCTGACGGAGGAGGAGCATCAACAAGATTGATATGGAATCTGTCGTTACAATATCTTATTGAGGTATTCACACCGAGCATACCGTCAAGAATTCTTGCCGGTACAGTATTGAGTGAACGAACGAGAGCATTCTCGACAGTTACATACTTACCCGAACCGTGGTCACCGTTGAAGTTTCTGGGCCATTCTTTGCCGTTTACCGTAATTGCCTTTTCAAGCACTGTTGACTGAGACGTAACGAGTCCCAGATCAACGGCAGGTGCATAAACTGCAAGGGGCTTGATTGATGAACCCGGCTGACGCTTTGCTCTGTTATCAGTGGCTCTGTTGTAACTTCTGTTTTCAGTCTTTTCACCGGTACCGCCGACAATCGCAACAATTCTTCCCTGATAATCCATAATGGTCATAGATGACTGGGGAAGCTCGCCTCTTTCATCATAATTCGCCTTCGGGAAGCCTGAACGGTTAAGATAAACCTCTTCAAGAGACGCCTGCACATCAAGGTCAACTGCCGCATAGATATTCAGACCACCGTAATATACCATACGCCAAGCCTCTGTATATTCGTAGCCGTACTCTTTCTGAAGGTCGGCGATAACCTGATCTATTACATATTCCTCATACCAGGTGTATATATCCTCGGTTTCTTCCTCCGATATCTTGTCACCCTCATTTTCTGATTCGTCTTCATTTTCAGCTTCCTCAAGAGACTGAATAACAATTACCTCTTCAAGAGCAGCGGCATATTCCTCATCGGTTATCTTACCCTGATCGTGCATATACCAAAGGCAAAGATCGCGACGGTTCATACACTCTTCGTAATTTGCATAAGGGTTAAGTGAGTAAGGAGCCTTAGTAATGCCCGCAATAGTAGCACACTCTGATATGGTAAGCTCCGAAACCTCCTTGTCAAAGTAGGTTTCAGCAGCAGTCTTTACGCCGTAGCAGCCTGCACCAAGAGATACGGTATTAAGATACGCTTCAAGAATATCCTTCTTTGAATAGTTATTCTCAAGATTAAGTGCTCTGAGAATTTCATTGAACTTTCTCGAATAGGTAACTTCATCATCGTCAGTAAGATTTTTAATAAGCTGCTGTGTTATTGTAGATGCGCCCTGACCTTCATAGGCAGGATTTATCAGAACACCGATAGTACGGATCCAGTCAACACCAGGATG
Organism: Acutalibacteraceae bacterium; assembly: GCA_045638245.1. Taxonomy (GTDB): domain Bacteria; phylum Bacillota; class Clostridia; order Oscillospirales; family Acutalibacteraceae; genus UBA6857. Next base: position 6,182 of record JAZUAZ010000255.1, read on the forward strand.
CTCATAAAATCTCTTATCCTCAAGACAGATAAACGCCCAACAGATCTCCTCGGGCATCTCATCGTAGCTGAGCCAGATTCGGTTTTCCTCTCCGTGAAGTCTTGTAAGCTCAACAACTGTTCCGTCATTATCATAGCCATACATTATAGATGTCTGATTCTGTGAATTCTTATAGGAGTCCAGATCTATAGCTATATCGCCGTAAATTATCTGATCAACCTCTTCAAGCACGGTGCCGCCTACAAATATAACTGTAAGCATGCCCGCCGCAAACAAACTGAAGAAAAACAGAAAAATACCGAACAGAATCGGGTGCTTTCTTTTTCTTTTCTTCCTCTTTTTTCTTTTTTTAACTTCCCGCTCAACCGTTTGAGGCTCAGGAAGCTTCTTTTTTTCTGAGTTCTTTGCCATAATTCAAGCAATCCTCCGGATTTAATATATAATACTGATTACATAAATGCATAATTTTCCATGTTAGATTTTATTATAATAAATATTTCAGATTAAATCAACAATAAATTATAATTTTTTTGGTTCTTCCGCTCTTTTATTTCGGATTTCTTCTTTCTTATAAATATCGCAGCAACACATAAATATAAGAATAAAATAAAAGGGTGTTGTAAGCGGCTGTGTTATATTAACAACCGACTGACAGGCATAGCTTACTACAGCGGCAAAAAGTCCGCCATGAACTACACTTGTTCTTGTTTTGGCATAACACTTCTTCAATGCTATAAAAATTATAGACAGATAAAATCCCAGTCCGACAATTCCGTGGTTTACGAGATAGTTCATAAACTCATTATGAGCATTGTCCACAAACTCACCCGAAGCGAGCATCTGCGCTTCATATTTTTCTTTAAGCAGAAGTGATAACGTATCGGGTCCGCATCCGAAAAGCTTTCCTATAAGCGGCATATCAGCATAAGATTCCATTGTCATACGCCATATTTCGCCTCGCTCGGTCGCCCATTTGTCACCGAATCTCAGATAGTTTTCCAAAAAGCCAAGATCAGTTTCTGTATCTATCACTGTAAAGTATATTATTGCACCTGTCAAGCAGATTACACTGAATAAAACAAAAACTATGACAGTTATTCTCAATAAGGTAGGAAATCTTTTACCCGGTCTGAGAAAAACAAAAACAATTCCGAAAAGCACGCATATTAAAGCAAGGGTAAAAACAAGAGAGGATTCTCCGAGAAACTGTGCAAGCTCAGATAAGGGTTTTGTACCACTGACATTACTTTTTATAAAAACCATAAGCCCGGGTGACAGAAGAAACGCCGTTGCAAGAAACAGTACTCTGTAAAATTTTTCCTGCTTTCTGACAACAATATACGCCACCGCACAAAAAGCTGCAACCATACCTATGTAACCGCTGTCACTGTTTGCAATAACCATAAAGCAGAAGCCTGCAAAACTGAAAATATAGAGTCCTATAGCCTTAATAATACTGTTTACACTGCAGAAAAGGTACATTAAAAACGGCAGACACAGACATATATATGACGACACAACATTTATATTTCCTATCGTGGAATAGAAGGTATCTATCGTACTTTTATTCAAAGATGTGTAAAGTCCGCCGAAATTTATTCCGAAAAACTGCAGAAAAGCAATAAGCATTACTATTGCAAAAGCAGCACAGTAACCGATAAGCTCCCATTTTTTTATTTTGTAGCTTCTTGAAAGCGAGTAATACAATCCGGTAAGAATAAGGACAAAGCATAACCCTAAGCACCGACCGGATGAACCGAGAAGTGCATCTGCTTTGTATGGCGAAAAAACCACCGACAACACAGACGTAAAAAGAAAACCGAAAACAGCAATATCCATCGGCTTGTTATCGTAAGTACTCTTGCCGAGCTCTTTTTCCGGTCTGAGAGTAAAATAAAGAACGAAGCAAATTACCGAGACAATTGCAAAAAATATAAATTTAGAAAGAGTTATGTTAAAATATTTATTTGTCACAAAAAGAGGTATACCCGCAAGAAGTGCAAAAACCGAGGCCGATGTCATCGACCCTCGCATATCTTTTTCGACTTCCTCTTCAACCACTATACTTTTTTCAATTACAGATTCCATTAAATCCCCCAAAAAACGACACTAATCTTTATATAGTTGTTTACAGTATAATTCTCTTGCAGTTTTTTGTCAATATGATTTATTTCACACATAATGGCTCATTTGTAAAATTTTTCATTTATTAAAAGTGCGTATTACAGTCCATACTTATACCGACAGGATTTTTTAGCCTCGGAGGTAATTTGTTTGTACTACAACAAGGTTGAAATTTGCGGAATTGATACTTCCGGATTAAAGCTTCTTAAGGAAAGTGAGAAAACCGAGCTTTTACTTAAAAGCCGAAACGGTGATAAAAAGGCGCGTGAAGAGCTTATCAACGGCAACCTCAGACTTGTACTGAGTGTTATTCAGCGTTTTTCTCAACGCGGTGAAAATCCGGAAGACTTATTTCAGGTGGGCTGCATCGGACTTATTAAATCAATCGACAATTTTGATCTTAGTCAGAATGTAAGGTTTTCCACCTATGCAGTACCAATGATTATAGGTGAGATCAGGCGTTATCTGCGGGATTATAACCCTATAAGGGTCAGCCGTTCTGTACGTGACACCGCATATCACGCAATGCAGATTAAAGAAAAAATTATTGCAGAAACACAGAAGGAGCCTACAGTTGAAGAAATCGCAGAAATCATGGGAATAAAAAAAGAAACGGTAGTTCTTGCCCTTGAAGCGATTGTAGAGCCGATTTCAATTTATGAGCCTGTATATTACGATGCAGGCGATACCATTTATGTAATGGACCAGATCGGTGACAGTCACAGTGACGTAGATTGGATAGATGAGATTCTTCTGAAAAAAGCAATAAAGGATTTACCTGAACGGGAAAAGAAAATTCTGTCTTTGAGATTTATGAACGGTCTTACCCAGACTGAGGTTGCCTCGGAAATAGGTATTTCTCA
>JAZUAZ010000256.1:0-14436 GCA_045638245.1 Acutalibacteraceae bacterium
CCTCCATTTGCCTCTTGAATTTTAGCAAGTACTTCTTCCGGCGAAGGAATCATACCGCCGACTCTGTTGCAAAGCTCAACAGGTTTCTTGCATCTGATTGCAAGTTCTATATCTTCCATCATCTGTCCCATTGAAAGTTCAACAGAAATAAATGATTTAACTTTGTCTGCTGCAGCAAGCAAAGGCTTTTTAGGGAATGGCCAAAGTGTGATAGGTCTGATCATACCAACTTTAATACCCTGCTTTCTTGCTTCAACGATAGCATTCTGAGAAACACGGGCAGCAATACCGAATGCAACGATACAGATTTCTGCATCATCCATCATAAATTCTTCGTACATTACTTCGTTTTCTTCGATCTGCTTATATCTTTCAAATCTTTCAAAGTTAACTTTTTCAAGCTGGTCGGGAACAAGGAACAAAGAGTTTACAATGTTATGTTCACGCTTACCTTCTGTACCTGTCAAAGCCCAAGGCTTTTCGTATGTTGTAACATCTTCATTTTCCTTAATTTCAACAGGTTCCATCATCTGACCGATTGTACCGTCAGCAAGAATCATTGAAGTCATTCTGTACTTCTCAGCAAGGTCAAAGCCCTTTACTGTAAGACTTGCCATTTCCTGAACTGAGGAAGGAGCAAGTACAATCATTCTGTAGTCACCGTGACCGCAACCCTTTGTAGCCTGGAAGTAGTCTGCCTGTGAAGGCTGAATACCGCCAAGACCGGGACCGCCTCTCTGTACATTGACAACGAGTGCAGGAAGGTCGCTACCTGCAAGGTATGAAAGTCCCTCTGCCTTAAGTGATATTCCGGGGCTTGAGGATGATGTCATAACTCTCTTACCCGTTGATGCAACGCCGTAAACCATATTGATTGCAGCAACCTCACTTTCAGCCTGAAGGAAGCATCCGCCGATTTTGGGCATTTTCTTTGCCATATAGGCGGCAATTTCAGTCTGAGGAGTGATGGGATAACCGAAGTAATGACGGCAACCAGCGAGGATTGCAGCCTCAGCAATAGCCTCATTACCCTTCATAAGAACTTTTTCTGCCATTTTCATTACCTCACTTTTCAACTTTGATTATGCAGTCGGGACACATTGTGGCACAGAAAGCACAGCCGATACACTTTTCTGCATCTGTCATTTCTGCGGGTGAATGACCCTTTGCATTGATTTTATCCTTTGCAATAACAAGGATTTTTTTAGGACAAGCGATAACACAAAGACCGCAGCCCTTACACATATCTGTATTAAATGTAACCTTTGGCATAAACATACCTCCAATTTAATAATATTTCTTTTGAAGTTCCAGCCGGAAAAGCTTTTCCGATTTACCGACAAGCTTTTCGCTCACGCTTTTTTCGGTGCTGACAAACTTAAGAGGAAGTCCGCTCATTTCACAGAGTCTCTCTGCTTCACTGAAGGTGGAAACAACATCCTCAGCCGTAGTAAGCTCACCGAGATTTGAATTGTTGACAACTCCCGTAAATTTAAGCTTTGAAGCGTATTCGATTTCTTTGAGCACGGTATATGCTTCTTCTGCAGTTCTCGTAAGAGGTCTGAAAAGATTGAGTACAAAAAGCATTTCGTAATCATCCTCAGAAGCAATAGCCTCCGCAAAGCGTCCGAGGGCAACTGCACCCGCATCGTCACCGCCTATATCCATAACCGCATAAAAATTCCTGTCGTGAACAACACGGTACATAGTCTGTGGAAGTGACGGAATATCAAGGTTTGTGTTAGCAAACTCGGAGCAGATAAGGTCTATCCCCTGTTCTCTGAGCTCTTCTTCACTATCCTTTGTTCTGAAATAAGGATTGACTATGTCAAGATCAGCAATAACCACAGGATATCCGAGTTTTTTTAAATAAACGGCATAATTAACAGCGATATTGGTTTTACCACTGCCATAATGACCCGCAAAAAGTGTTATACGCTTTTCTGACATCTTGCCTTCTCCTTTTTTCGTTCCTTTAATTATAAAACACACTTCGATTTTTTTCAACAGAAATCGCTTTTATTTTTGCAGAAATTAAAGCTTTAAATGATAGTCTCTTTGTTGAAATTGACTATAGAATATTACAACTTATTTCTCTGGATTTTACCGCTGATTGTCTTAGGAAGCTCATCTCTGAACACAACGATTCTCGGATACTTATAAGGAGCGGTATTTTTCTTTACGTAGTTCTGAATTTCCTTCTTGAGCTCTTCTGTAGGCTCGGTACCCTTAGTAAGAACAATACTTGCCTTTACGACCTGTCCTCTCATTTCGTCAGGAGCAGCTGAAACTCCGCACTCAAGAACATAAGGAAGCTCCATAATAACATTTTCAATTTCAAAGGGACCTATACGGTAGCCTGATGACTTGATAACGTCGTCAATACGGCTGACGTACCAGTAGTAACCGTCTTCGTCGCACCATGCAGTATCACCGGTGTGGTACATTCCGTCATACCATACCTCAGAGGTTTTCTCTTCATCGCGGAAATAACCCTTAAAGAGACCGCAGGGCACCTTTTCAGATGTTCTTACAACGATTTCACCTGTTTCACCTACAGGACACTCGTTTCCGTCAGGATCAACAATAGCAATATCATATCCGGGGACCGGCTTACCCATAGCACCGGGTTTCGGAGTGGTACCAACAAGATTACCGATTGTAAGGGTAGTCTCTGTCTGACCGAAGCCTTCCATAATCACAAGACCGGTAGCCTTCTGGAACTGATAGAACACCTCGGGATTAAGTGCTTCACCCGCAGTCGTTGCGTATCTGATCGAGGAAAGGTCATACTTTGAAAGATCTTCCTTGATAAGCATTCTGTACATTGTAGGAGGTGCACAGAAGGTTGTGATGTTGTATTTCGCAAACATAGGAAGAATTTTTGCAGCATCAAATCGGTCAAAGTCATAGGCAAATACTGCGCCTTCGCTCATCCACTGACCGTAGAACTTACCCCAGAGAGCCTTACCCCAGCCTGTATCGGAAATAGTAAGATGTAAATCGGTAGGCTGAATACTGTGCCAGTATTTTGCAGTAATAAAGTGTCCGAGGGCATATTTGAATGAATGGCATGCAATTTTAGGATAACCTGTTGTGCCTGATGTAAAGAACATAAGCATTGAATCATCACCGCAAGCACTGTCTTCATCTCTGTCAAAAATGCTTCTGAAGAGCTTGTATTCTTTATCGAAGCAATGCCAGCCCTCTTTCTCGGCGTTAACAACAACCTTAACCTTAAGTCCGTCATACTTTTTACATGCTTCATCAACCTGATTTGCAGTTTCACCGTCAGAGGTACAAACAATAGCCTTGACGCCTGCAGCCTCAAAACGATACTCAAAATCGTGAACAACAAGCTGATTTGTAGCCGGAATCATAACGGCTCCCAACTTGTGAAGTGCAAGAGCACATATCCAGAACTGATAGTGACGCTTAAGAACAAGCATTACTCTGTCGCCCTTTTCGATACCAAGGCTCTTGAAGTAGTTTGCCGCACGCGCAGACTCCTTCTTGATTTCATTAAAGGTAAAGCGTCTTTCAGTCATATCATTTGATACGTGAAGCAGAGCAAGCTTGTCAGGATATTTATCTGCAATAGCATCAACAACATCATAAGCAAAATTGAATTTATCTTCATCTCTGAAGCTTATATCCTGAAGAACACCGTTTTCATCCTCTGTGGTTTCAATAAACTTTTCAACCACAAGGTTATGTGTAGTCTTCTTGACTTTACTTTCCTTTACATCCTGATGCTCAACTGTATCCTCACCTGCTATAACAACCGCAAGGAAGGTACAATCCTCACCGTCAACAGCAATCATACCGTGAGGGGTGGAGCTTCTGTAGTAGATACTGTCACCCGCCTCAAGGATTTCGGTGTGCTTACCCACACGGATTTTGAGCTTACCTGAAATAACGTAGTCAAATTCCTGGCCGCTATGGGTAGTAGTAGCAATTTCTTTATTCTGAAGCTCTTCTTTATACTCGTACTTTGCAAGATAAGGCTCAGCAAGCTTGTTTCTGAAAAGAAGAGCAAGATGATCGATCTCTATACCGTCATCCTCATCCTTTGAAATCACCTTTCCCTGGCCTTTTCTTGTAACCGTATATGAAGAAAGATTACTGCTTCGTCCTTCAAGAAGGTCTGTTTTTCCTATCCCGAAAACCTTAGCACACTTATGAATGAATGAGAAGGGTAAATCATCTGCACCCGACTCGTATGAAACATATTCTTCAACAGTAAGATCCACCTTAACTGCCATTTCTTCGACACTATAACCTGCAATTTCACGCATTTCCTTAATTCGGAAAGCCACCTCTCTGAGTTCACTGTCGATTCTGTTCATTTCCATGATTTTTGCCTCCTGTCTGATATTGATTAGGACAAAAAATAAACTCGTCCCAAAGAAAAACTTTGAGACGAGCAATAAACTAAGTTTATAATACCCGCGGTACCACTCAAATTGCGATACAAAATCGCCACCTCAAGCTCCAACAAGCTCTATGCATTAACGCAGCAATCACGGAAGGTATCTACTGACCTCAAAGCTTTCGGACCTTCGGCTCGGAAGTGATGGGAAATGAAATCTTGTTTTATCGGCTTTCCAGCATCGCCGACTCTCTGTAAAAACCTGACTTCTTCCGTCTTCGTCATAGCCTTTGATATTAAATTAGGCATATTTTATCACTTTAAGCATTTAAAGTCAATATATTTTCACTAAAAAATCACATAATTTGCAAAGAAAAAAGCTTTACAGCGTTTTCATAAAGTATTTTTTTCTCTTCCTCTGATGTAAGCTTCATTGCTTTAAAGAACTCTATCTCCTTTTCGTGACTCCACATAGGAAAATCAGTACCGAAAAGCACTTTATCCGCGCCGTAAATTCTGACAAGCTCCTTTGCTTCTTCAGGAGTAAGCCAATCAAAGCTCGATGAACAGTCGACGTAGAAATTTTTATATTTACTCAACTTTTCTGCCGCTTCCCTCCAACATGACCAGCCACCGAAGTGAGCGCCGATAACGGTAAGGTCGGTGTATCTTTCAAGTACAGGACTCATATTGTCAGGATTTGAAAAACCATATCTGCTGTCACCCGTATGAAGATAAACAGGTAACCTTCCCTGACATAGAGAGTAAATTTTATCGCACTTTTCATCGTTTATTCTGAATTTCTGAAAATCAGGATGCATTTTAACGCCTTTGAGTCCGAGAGCTATAATCTGCTCAATATCGGCTTCGATATTTTCCGAATCCGGATGCAAGGTACCAAGACCAGTCATAAGACCATCGCTTGCAGCAACTGTTTCGGCAATATATTTATTTATAGACTGTACCTGTGCCGGAGTTGTTGCAACAGAAAAAATTATGTAGTGCTTAACGCCTACTGCAGAACCGTATTCAATAAGCGTAGAGGTCTTGCCGTCATAAAACATAGCAAGGTCATAAAATCTGCCGATGCTTTCAACTGCTTTCTCCGCAATCTTATCAGGATATACATGACAGTGACAGTCAACTATAGGATAATTCATAAAAATCATCTCTTTCAATCATTAAGGTGCTTCGTTAAAACCGAAGCACCTTATGTTATTATGCAGTTTCAACTGAGTTTGCCTTCTGAAGACCGTATTTTTCAATAGCTTCTTCACGCATTTTGTATTTAAGAATCTTACCTGCCGCATTCATCGGGAAGGCACTAACAAAATCTACGTATCTGGGTACCTTGTGCTTTGCCATATGGTCACGTACATACTGCTTCATTTCTTCAACAGTCATTGTCTCGCCATCCTTGAGGATGATGCAGGCGGCAATTTCTTCACCGTACTGCTCATCGGGTACGCCGATAACCTGAACGTCGCTTACCTTAGGATGAGTGTAGATAAATTCTTCGATTTCCTTCGGATAAATGTTTTCACCGCCACGGATAATCATATCCTTGAGTCTGCCGGTAATCTTGTAGTTACCGTCTTCTGTCTTGCAGGCAAGGTCTCCGGTGTGAAGCCATCCGTCCTTATCAATAGCAGAGGATGTTGCCTTGGGCATTTTATAGTAGCCCTTCATTATGTTGTAACCTCTTGCAACAAATTCACCTATCTGTCCGACAGGAAGCTCTTCTCCTGTTTCGGGATCAACGATTTTACATTCGATTTCAGGAAGCGCACGTCCGACAGTACCTACACGAACCTCAAGAGAATCATCTGTTGAGCTCATTGTACAACCGGGTGAAGCTTCTGTCTGACCGTAAACGATTGTAATTTCCTTCATATTCATCTTTTCAACAACGTCTTTCATTGTTGCGATAGGACATGGAGAACCCGCCATAATACCCGTTCTCATATGTGAGAAGTCTGTCTTTTCGAAATCAGGATGTTCAAGCATAGCTATGAACATTGTGGGAACACCGTGGAATGCGGTAATCTTTTCCTGATTGATGCAAGCAAGAGACGGCTTGGGAGTAAAGTACGGAAGCGGATAAAGAGTTGCACCGTGTGTCATTGAAGCAGTCATAGCCAGAACCATACCGAAGCAATGGAACATAGGAACCTGAATCATCATACGGTCAGCAGTAGAAAGATCCATTCTGTCGCCGATGCACTTACCGTTATTTACAACGTTATAATGTGTAAGCATAACGCCCTTCGGGAAACCTGTTGTACCCGAGGTATACTGCATATTACATACATCGTTCGGGTCAACATTTGCTGCAATTCTGTATACTTCTTCAAGAGGTACATTTTCTGCTCTCTCAATAGCTTCTTCCCATGTAAGACAGCCCTTCTTTCTGAATCCGACAGTAATAACATTTCTCAGGAAAGGCAATCTGCGACAGTGAAGAGGTGAACCCGGCTTTGTGTTTTCAAGCTCGGGACAAAGCTCACCGATAATTTCAGAATAGTGGGAATCGCGATATTCTTCAATAAGAATAAGGGTATGTGTATCTGACTGTTTAAGAAGATACTCAATTTCGTGAATCTTGTATGCGGTATTAACCGTTACAAGAACTGCTCCTATTTTTGTAGCAGCCCAGAAAGCGATATACCACTGAGGAATGTTAGTTGCCCATACGGCAATGTGACTGCCGGGCTTAACGCCCATTGCAAGAAACGCACGGCAACATTCGTCAACATCATCACGGAATTCAGAGTATGTTCTTGTATAATCAAGAGTTGTATATTTAAAAGCATACTGATCAGGGAATTCCTCAACCATTTTGTCAAGCACCTGGGAGAAGGTCTTTTCAACAAGTGCCTCCTTCTTCCATACGTACTCGCCTGTTCCCCTCTTGTTTTTGTAAAGGTGGCTCTTCTTTCTTGAAGGAGCCTGGAACTTGTGCATATACTGAACAAAATGAGAAAAAATAACGTCGATTTCAGTAAGATCAGGCATCCAGTCAGGATTCCATTCAAGTGAAATAAAGCCGTTATAATTAACTGAAGAAAGAGCGTTTATGACAATATCAACAGGTACCTCGCCTTCACCGATAAGGCAGTACTCTCTTTCACCGTTAAATTCGGCAGAGTCCTTAAGATGAACGTGTCTTATATAGGCACCAAGGTTTGTGATAGTTTTTTCGGTATCCTCTCTCTGCTCACAATAAGTGTGATATACATCCCACAAGGCAGCGAGATTATCACAAGCAAACTCCATAAGTATATCGCGGAGCTTGAGAGTATCTGCAAACATACCTACTGTTTCAATAAGTACGGTAACCTTTTTTTCTTCAGCATAACCGACAATACCTGAAAGACAGTCAATAACATTCTGCTTTGCATTGTCGCTGTTGCCTGATGCGTATACTCTTACGTAAGGCACTCTTATACTTGCAGCAAAATCTATATATTTTCTTATGTATTCTGCGTTTTCCGCGGTATTGTCAGAGGAAATATCCTTACTGATGTCAACACACGGAACGGATATACCGTCATCAGCAAGCTTACGGATTGTTGCGGCTGAATTGTACTTATGGAAAGGGCCGTCCTTCTCAGTGAGATCACTTTCCATAGCATTGTGAAGCTCTATACCCTTGAAGCCGATTTCACAAGCAAGTTCAGTGAAATCCTGCCAGGTATAATCCTTCCAGCCGTTTATTGAAAAAGAAAGCTTAATCATATTTTACGCCTCCTCATATACGATTTTGTTGAGTGCATTAAGATATGCTCTGATGCTTGCGCCGATAATATCGGTAGAAATACCCTTACCTGAGTAAAGCTTACCGTCGTTACGAAGCTTAACAAGTGCAGAACCCATAGCCTCCTGACCCTCAGTGACAGACTGAATCTGGAAATCGTCAAGCTCATAATGATGACCTACAATCTGCTCGATAGCAAGGAAAGCAGCATCAATAGGTCCGTCACCACCTGCAAGACCGCTTATCTTTTCACCATTCTTTGTCATAGTGATATTAGCGGTTGCGGGAATAATATTACCGCTGTTGATAACATAGGACTCAAGGAAATATGTCGTGGGAACCTGAAGGGCGGCTGAAGCAACAATTGCATCAAGCTCCTTTGCACCGACAGGCTTCTTACGGCTGATGCGCTTGAATTCCTCGTAAACATTTGAAAGGTCGTCGGTGGAAAGCTCGTAGCCGAGATTTTTAACCGCCTTTGATACTTCGCTGATATCATCATGCTCATTAAGAACAAAATCATCGTTGATTGCACCGAAAGCTGCATCAAAAGGAGAGTTCTTGGCTCTCTTTGCATTGGCAATCCATTCAATCTGCTTTGCAATTCTGCGAAGCTCTGTCATTTTAACCTCCGAATCAAGTCCGAGTTCGTCACTATGAGCCTTTACAGCATAACAAACAGGCTCAATATAAGCAGCTTCTGTACCCTGAATAGAGGTTACCTTAATTTCTCTTACTCCTGCTTTGATTGCAGATACACTACATGCTACCGCCATACTCATCTTATCGCTGCACTGAACACCGACACTTACAATATCAAGACCTGATACATTAGCATATACATCGTCAACAAAGGTCGCAATCTCGTCTGCAAGCATTGTTTCTGCTGCATCGCAAAGAGTTACTGTTGTTGCTCCTGCTTCAATAGCGGCAGCAACGGCACTGTAAAGGAAATCAGGTTCGCTTCTTGTTGCATCGTCAGCAACAAACTCAACGTCAGAGCAAAGACTCTTTGCCTTTGCAACAAGATCCTTTATCATTTCAATTACCATAGGAGGCTTTTTCTTGCAAATATACTCCATCTGCACTGTTGAAGTGGGAACAACTATCTGTATTCTGGGCTTTACTGCACCTGAAAGAGCATCTGCAACTCTTTCAACATCCTGTTCTTCGAGATTTATCGCAACAGAAATGATACTGTTTTTTACACATGAAGCTATTGATTTAATAAGAAGCACATCTGTTTTTTCTTTGATAATAGCGGGTAATTCAATAACAGATACATTAACCTTGTCCAGAAGCTTTGCTATTTCAATTCTCTCTCTGAATGAGAGTGTGTAGTCGTTTTTCTTTGACGCCTGCTTTAATGTAATGTCAGCAATTGATAATTTTTCCATTTAAAAAACTCCTTTTCAGGTAATTTATCACACTTGCGCAGATGATAACAAAAAATCCCTGAAATTACCTGAGTAATTTCAAGGACGAATAATAATAATCCGTGGTACCACCTTGCTTACTGCCTTACGGCAGTCACTTTTTTCAAGACTCCGACAAGTCTTTAGCCATGATAACGGGGCATCCGTGGTTACCTACACAACTAACGCCTTCAGCAACCCTGCTCGGAAATGAGACTGAATAATCACCGTGTATCGGTTCGCACCTGACACCGACTCTCTGAAACTTAACGAAGAAAATTCATAATTTCGTCAACGCATTTGTGATATTGGAATGAATTTTATCACAAAGAATCAAAAAAGTCAACACTTTTATGCTTTAAAATCGGAAATTTTATTTTGTACCGAAAATTCTGTCGCCTGCATCACCGAGTCCGGGTACGATATAACCCTTCTCATTGAGTTTTTCGTCAAGGGCGGCACAATAAACGTGAACGTCAGGATGCGCTTTAACAAACGCTTCAATACCCTCTGGAGCAGCAATAATGCAAAGGAAACGGATTGAACGGGGACCTCTGAGCTTGATCTGTGATACAGCATCAATAGCGGAGCCGCCGGTTGCAAGCATAGGGTCAACAACAAAAACATCTCTTTCGCCGATATCCTTCGGAAGCTTACAGTAATACTCTACAGGCTTGAGGGTTTCCTCATCTCTGTAAAGACCAATATGACCGATTCTGCTCGAGGGTACTAGATTGGTAATTCCGTCGACCATACCGAGACCTGCACGAAGAATAGGTACGACAGCAAGCTTTTTGCCGCTGATATGCTTACCTATCATTTTGCAGAGGGGTGTTTCAATTTCAACGTCCTCCAGAGGAAGATCTCTTGTTGCTTCATAGCACATAAGTGTTGCAATCTCTGAAACAAGTGCTCTGAAATCCTTTGAGCTTGTACGCTTGTCTCTTAAAATCGAGAGCTTATGCTGAATAAGAGGGTGATCAAAAATCGTTACATTGTTATACATATCCGTCGTCCTTTCTGTTTCTGTATTCATTCACTGAATTTTTTACTTTCATTTACTGCCATTTCGTCGCATCTTTCGTTTTCAGGATGCCCCGCATGACCTTTTATCCATTCAAATGTGACCGTGTGCTTGTCGACAAGAGCAAGAAGCTCATCCCAGAGTTCAGGATTGAGGGCAGGCTTTTTATCCTTTTTTCGCCAGTTATTCGCCTTCCACGACTTTGCCCAACCTAAAGTTATACCGTTAACAACATACTGTGAATCGGTAATTATCTTAACCTCACAGGTTTCTTTCAGAGCCTTAAGCCCCTCTATAACTGCTGTAAGCTCCATACGGTTGTTGGTTGTATGAGCTTCACCGCCGGAAAGCTCTTTTCGTACACCTTTATATTCAAGTATAGTACCCCAGCCACCTGCTCCCGGATTACCCGAGCAGGCTCCGTCAGCATATATTGTAATATTTTTCATTCCGTTACTCCTGTCTTTTTTTACATCTTACCACAAACATAAATCTCTTTCAAGATAAACGCAAAATTTTCTGAGCATACAGACATAAAAAAATCTGTCGGAAAGCCTCCGACAGATTTTAATACTTATTATTACTTGTTTTTCGAGATAAAATCTGTTATCTCTTCTTTTGTGTGAAGACCTACGAGACGGTCTGCTTCCTTGCCGTCTTTGAAAAGCACTACACAAGGAATAGACATAATCCCCATCATCATTGCTATATCCCCTGCTTCATCACAATCAAGTTTGCACACCTTAACCTCACCGTCGAGTTCGTCTGCAAGTTCCTCAATCACGGGAGCAAGCATTCTGCAGGGATTGCACCAAGGAGCCCAGAAATCAACGAGTACAAGACCTGACTCTGAGGTTACCTCCAGAGCAAAATTTTCACTTGTAAGTTCTGTATAAGACATAAATACCCTCCTGAAAACACAATTTTATTATTCAAGGATTCCGAAAAGCGAACGGAAGAAAAGGATGATTTTCTGAAATGCCTCTACGAGCTTTTCTATGAAGTTAGTCCCCTCATTTCCTGTTGTACCGTTAGCGTCTGCCTTGGTTATAGGCGTAAGCTTACTGTTTGCCTTATCATAATCCAGGAACTGCGGATAATTTGCATCATCCCAGATCGTGAACTGATCTTTACTTCCGAGAATTGCATATATAAGCTTATTTATAGGCGTATTGAAATCCTCGTGAACTGAATTTTTTACAAACCAGGTATTATCCGGGAGCACACAGGTTGAAGCATCTATAATAAGATCCTTGGACACATATTGGGATGCGCCGGTACCCTTGAGACTGTTGATGTATGACCTGCTGAGAGTTTTTCCCATATCAGCTGACGTTGCACCGAATGAAAGCTTATCAAGCTCTATAGTACCGTCCGCCTGAGCGTTACTGTTTTCAAAAATAGGGGGAAGAGGTGAATTATATTTAGCAACTACAGCTACCTTGAGTCCCTCATCCTGAAGTCGACGAAGAGTAACGTCAAACTCATTCATAACATTATAGTGATAGTTATCTATTTTTTCAATGAGTCCGGAATACTTAACCTTCTGGTCACCAAAAACAAAGTTCTTTGCTTTTTCAAAATGTTCATCATCAACCATACTCCAGTAAGCGGGCATTGTTGCATAGGAATAAATGAGCAGTTCCGGTATAAGCTGGTTTGCTATTTGCTTATATACTGATTCAGCAAGATCGGTACCAATGTGAAGCATACTAAGTGAATGGGTAACTGAAACAACAGAATTTATAAGTCCTGAAAGATCACTGTCATCGGTAAGGCTTGTATTAACGTAGTCATTGATAATATCTGCATCAAATTTGAATGAACCGCTGAAGGTACCGCTACACACAACGGTTCCCATTGTTGAAGGCACATAAAGAACACACGTATCAATCTTTTCAGCACCGTATCTTGTGAGATATGCAGCAACATAGTTACCGCCGAGACAACGGCCTACAAGCTGAACCTTGTCCTTACCTGTAGCTTCAAGTACGCTGTCTATATATTCATCCATACTCTCAGCTACTTCCCACGGATCAAGCCTTGAATCATAGTTGAATATGTAATCGCTCAGAACAAAATTTGATGTTTTTTTCTTAGGCGCAGGACTTGGAATAATGTAGCTTCCGTCGGTCGCTTCTCCGTTAACATCAAGAGTTACTTCCTTGTATATTTTCTTAACTACGCCCTTTAATTTATCGCAATAAATACTCCAATCACCCGCAACAATACTGCTTGCAAAGGCTTTGAGAAGAGGCTCGGACTGGTTCATAATCTGGTCCTCGGGCTCAATCTCAAAGGGCATAATCATTGCCCCGTCCTCAGAATAAATCTCTCTGCCTGCACCTTTGACATAAACAATCGGCAAATCAGTCTCAGCAGACTTAACTGCAAAAGCCGGCACAACTGCCGAAAAAGTCATAATTACGACAAGCATCATAGTAAGAACTGTTCTGAATTTTCTTGTCATATTTTTTACCTCCATTCAAAATCCTGTTTTTCAACTATAGGACTCCATTCATATATTATCATAATTGTCATTATCAATCAAGATACTGAAGCAATATTAACATTTTTTTCAAAGATTCCATCCAAAATCAGGAAAACCGCACCCCGAAAAAGGATACGGTTTCAAATTTATGTTTCACTCTTTTTTTCAGATGAAACTCTTTCGGAAAACAGCAGAGAAATGCACCAGATTGCACCGAGTGCAACTATAGTGTAAATAATCCTCGCAATTATCGAGCTCTGACCGCCGCAAATCCATGCTACAAGGTCAAACTGAAAAATTCCAATGAGACCCCAGTTAAGTCCGCCTATGATAGCTAAAAGTAAAGCAATTTTATCAAGCATCTGTCAATCAACTCCTTTTAAAAGTATTATTGACCGCTTAAGATGCTTTATTCAGAATCATTTTAATTTTCTGCACATAAGACAATTGCCGAAAAAATTCACTTTCTTTTCAAATCCGTTTTTAGAGTAAAATCTTATCGCACCCTTGTTACCCATACCGCACGAAAGCATAAGACCCGGGGAGTTTTTTTCTTTAAGATGAGCACAAAGAGCATCAACAAGCTTACTGCCTGCACCTTTACCCTGACAAACGGGGAGAATATCTATGTGAAGGTGTGAAGGATAATTCTTTTTGAAAATTTTGTGTACAATAAACTCGCCGTACACAATCATCACAGAACTTTTTCCGAGCTTTTTAATTCGGGGAAGATATTTTTCCTTGAACACTCTTTCATAAGTGTCATAATCAGCAGCACAGAGGATATATCCGACAGCATTATCATCAGCATCAGCTACAACAAAGCAATTCTCCGCTTCTTCTTCAGTGTAATAATCATTGAACATCAATCGGAGAAACTCTCTTTGTTCTTCTGTTTCAATAGGCATTGAAGATGTTTCGTAAAGAACGGTAAGAAGATTTTCCTTATCCTCAGGACGATATTTTCTTATTGCAAACTCCTTTTCAGCCATGTTCTCACTCCCCTTCAACATATTTAGAAATAAGTCCCCTCAGTTCTTCGACGCCGTCCCCTTTTGTTGCCGAAAACGGTACTACGGGAATGTTTCCGTACTTTGCCAGAACTGAGCATATTTCTGTAAGGCTGTTCATTCTTTCGGTTTTGTTAAGCTTATCCGCCTTTGTCAGAGCCACAATGAAAGGAAGCTCATTTGCAACCATATATTCAATCATATCAAGATCCTGCTCTGACGGAGCGTGACGCATATCGATAAGCTGAACTACAACGCGTATATCTCTGCCCGAAGCAAAATAGCTTTCCATAAGCTCGGACCAACGTATTTTTTCGTCATGAGATACCTTTGCATAACCGTATCCGGGAAGATCAACAAAACGGCA
>JAZUAZ010000257.1:0-1932 GCA_045638245.1 Acutalibacteraceae bacterium
TTTATGAAAAACATCCTCGTAACCGGTGCTACCGGCGGAATGGGTACAGCAATAAGTAAAAGCCTCATAGCTAAGGGGTACCGTGTTTTCGGACTTGATTACAGAGAAGCAGAAAAAATCGACGGACTTCACTTTTTCAACTGCGACGTAACAGATACACAGTCCATCGCCGCAGCTATGGAGAAAATCCGTGAAATTACTCCCGTGCTCGATGCCGTAGTACATACTGCAGGTATTTACGATATGGACTCTCTTATCGAAATGGACGAAGAAAGATTTGTACGTATTTTTGATATCAACTTCTTCGGTGTTTTCCGTGTGAACAAAATCTTCGCACCTATGCTTCAGAAGGGCAGCCGTATTATCATTACATCAAGTGAGCTTGCTCCCCTTGATCCGCTTCCCTTCAACGGCATTTACGGTATCACAAAGTCCGTGCTTGAAAAATATGCCTTTTCACTGCGTATGGAAACCAACCTTTTAGGCATACCCGTAAGTATTATCCGCCCCGGTGCAGTAAACACAGGACTTCTTGATGCATCAACAAAGGCCATAAGCCGTTTTGTTGAAAACACAAAGATGTATAAATGCAATGCAGAGAAATTCGGTAAAATCGTTGACAGTGTAGAATCAAGACACGTTCCGGCTCAAAAAATTGCAGACCTTGTTCTTGATGCACTTGAAAGTAAGCATCCTAAATACCTTTACAACATCAACCGCAATCCCCTTCTGAGAATCCTCAACGCTCTGCCTGATAAGATGCAGGTTGAGATACTGGGACTTATTCTCAAAGGCTAATTAAAAGCACAAAAAAGTACACCTCGGTTGAGGTGTACTTAATTTTTATTCCATTTCTGCAAGAAGCTTTTCTGCAGCCGCAAGCTTTACACAGATGCAAAGAAGCTTTGTTGCTGTCATAAGCTCGTCAACGGGAGGATATGAGGGAGCAATTCTGATATTCTGATCCTTGGGGTCGTTACCGTAAGGGAAGGTTGCACCAACAGTTGTGAGTGTAACGCCACCCTCCTTACAAAGCTGATAAACACGCTTTGCAGTGCCTTCCATAACGTCAAGTGAGATAAAATAGCCGCCATTGGGCTTTGTCCAGGTTGCTACACCGTACTTGCCGAGACTGTTTTCAAACTCGTTGATAACTGCCTTGAACTTGGGTGCAAGGATGTTTCTGTGAAGCTTCATATGATTTTTGATGCCTGCAACATCCTTGTAGAACTTAACGTGTCTGAACTGGTTAAGCTTATCGTAGCCGATTGTCTGGATTGACATACGGCTCTTTATCATTTCAATGTTTCTGTCAGATGCGGCGAGTACTGCAACGCCTGCACCGGGGAAGCTTATCTTTGAGGTTGAGGTAAACTCGATTACCATATCCTCGTGACCGTACTTTTTGAGTATGTCAAAGATGTTGTCGAGCTTGTCACCGTGCTCCTCAAGGTCGTGGATGATATATGCGTTATCCCAGATGATTCTGAAATCGTCTGCTGCGGGAGTCATAGCAGCAATTCTGTCAACAACCTCAGAGGTATAGGTGATACCTGTGGGGTTGGAGTACTTAGGTACGCAGAACATACCCTTGACCGAGGGATCCTTTACAAGCTCTTCAACAGCATCCATATCGGGACCTGTTTCGGTCATATCAACGGGGATAAGCTTTATGCCGTAGTATTCACAGATGGAGAAATGTCTGTCATATCCGGGTGAAGGACAAAGGAACTTGATGTCCTGCTGATCCTTCCAGGGCTTACCGCCTGAGCCGGTGAGCATACACTGTGTGATATAGTCGAACATCATGTTAAGGCTTGAGTTACCGCAGACGATAACATTGTTTACAGGCACCTTAAGAAGCTTTGCGAAAATCTCCTTACATTCAATAATACCTGTAAGAAGGCCGTAGTTTCTGTATTCAAGGCTGTG
>JAZUAZ010000258.1:0-2706 GCA_045638245.1 Acutalibacteraceae bacterium
TGATGGTTAGCGGCGGCTAACTTCATTTTAAAATGTTGGGTTACCTATGGCTAACTCGAGAGAAGAAAAGGTGGAACGGTTATGTGTTTGAGAGAAGCGGAAGAAGGAATCGAATACGTCATCAAGCAGATCAATACCGACGATGAAGAGCTGAACTCTTTCTTGTTTTCCCTCGGCTGTTACGAGGGGGAGGGGATCACCGTTATCGCTCACCGCAGAAAAGGTATGACCGTTTCCATTAAGGATGCGCGCTACAGCATCGACCTGCCTTTGGCAGAGGCGATCATCATTGAAAAATAAGCTACGGCTTATTTTTTTGGAGAAGAGTTAGCGATGGCTAACTCAAGAAGAACGTTATCGGATCCGAAAGCGGATAAACTGATAGATGAGGAGAAACACGAATGAGAATTGCTTTAACAGGCAACCCCAACTCAGGTAAGACTACCATGTACAATGCTCTGACCGGCCGCAATGAAAAGGTCGGCAACTGGGCGGGTGTTACCGTCGACAAGAAAGAACATCCGATCAAGAAGGCGTATGCAGGAAAACACAGTATTACTGCAGTTGACCTTCCCGGCGCGTACTCCATGTCACCCTTTACCAGCGAAGAGAGTGTTACCAGTTCTTTCGTGAAGAATGAAAACCCCGATGTAATCATCAACATCGTGGATGCGGATAATCTGAGCAGAAGCCTCTTTTTCACCACCCAGCTTCTGGAGCTGGGAATTCCCGTTGTGGTCGCCCTCAACAAGAGTGACATCGGCAAGAAAAAAGGAAATAAGATTGATGCAGATGCTCTTTCTGCAAAGCTCGGCTGTCCCGTTATCAAAACCGTTTCCACCTCGGCAGACGGTATGAAGGCGCTTATTGAAGCGGCTGTTGCACAAGTGGACAAAAAGCAGATTCCGCCCTACATACAAGGTGATATTGACCTTACAGACAGAGGTGTGGTTGAAGCGGCAGACCGTAAGCGTTTTGCTTTTGTCAACTCAATAGTAAAAGAGGTAGAGAGCCGTAAGGTTTTTACAAGGGATAAAAACATCGGTGACAAGATTGATGCGGTGCTTACGGATAAGTGGCTCGGTATTCCCGTATTTGCTCTTGTGATGTTCCTCGTTTTCTATATTTCACAGACAACACTCGGCACATGGATTGCTGAAGGCGTTGAGGTAGGCGGAAACTTCATCCCGGGTCTTGTACCTCTTCTTGAAGCTTTTCAGGGATGGGTCGGAGGAATGCTTGAAAATGTAAATCCTCTGCTCTACTCGATTCTTGTTGACGGTGTTATCGGTGGTATGGTTGCCGTTGTAGGCTTCCTTCCTCTTGTTATGATAATGTATTTCCTTATTGCTCTTTTAGAGGATTGCGGATATATGTCACGTGCCGCAGTAGTCCTTGACCCGATTTTCAAAAGGGTAGGACTTTCGGGCAGATCGGTTATTCCCTTCGTTATAACAGTCGGCTGTGCCGTACCCGGAATTATGGCAAGCCGTACCATACGTGATGAACGTGAGCGCAGAGCTACGGTTATGCTTGCTCCCTTTATGCCCTGCGGTGCAAAGATTCCCGTTATATCTCTTTTTGCGGGTGTTTTCTTCGACAACGCATGGTGGGTCAGCGCACTTATGTATTTTGCGGGTATTGCCCTTGTTTTCCTCGGTGCTCTGCTTATCAATCTGATTACGGGACACAAGGCAAAGAAATCATATTTTATTATAGAGCTTCCCGAATACAAGGTACCCTCCTTTATAGGTGCATTCAAATCTATGTGCAGCCGCGGCTGGGCGTACATAGTAAAGGCGGCTACAATAATTCTGCTTTGTAATATGGCAGTACAGCTTATGCAGAGCTTTACATGGAGCTTCACTGTCGCTGAAAGCGCGGATGCATCTATTCTTGCGTCTATTGCTTCTCCCTTTGCGTATCTTCTTGTTCCTATCGTGGGCGTGCTTTCATGGCAGCTTGCGGCGGCAGCTATCACCGGCTTTATCGCAAAGGAAAATGTTGTCGGTACTCTTGCGGTATGCTTTGTAGGACTTGAAAACCTCATTGATACAGAGGAGCTCGCTCTTATTGAGGGTGCGGGTGCAGAAGCAGCAGGTATTATGGCAATTAGCAAGGTTGCAGCACTTGCATATCTGATGTTCAATCTTTATTCACCGCCATGCTTTGCGGCTATAGGTGCCATGAACTCGGAAATGCAAAGCAAAAAGTGGTTCTGGGGCGGTGTCGGACTTCAGTTTGCAGTGGGTTACACGGTTGCATATCTTGTTTATACGGTGGGTACTATTATCGTTGGCGGAAGTCTTGATAACGGTGCGGCTATCGGCGGCGCAGCGGCAGTAGTGGTTATGGCATCGGTTATTATCGCAATAATACTCAGAACAAACCACAGAATGAAGACGGTAAAGGTAAAAGCTGAAATAAGAAGCTGAGGTTTTTACAATGGAAAATGCTATAGTTCTTTTGATTCTGGCCGCTATTGTGGCGGGAATAGTATTCTACCTTGTCCGTGCAAAGCGCAGGGGAGAAAAATGTATAGGCTGTCCCTATGCGAAGCAGTGCGAGGGTAAGTGCGGATGTTCTTCGGATGACAGCAAATAAAAGCTTATCATACAGGCAGAAAGAGTATTTCAGAGGGGATACCTTTCTGCTTTTATATATATACTTTTTATGAATATATCGGTTAAAGCTTTAAATCAATGT
>JAZUAZ010000259.1:0-5312 GCA_045638245.1 Acutalibacteraceae bacterium
ACCTGTGCTGTGTATTTTAAATATTCCTGATTAAATGCATTCAAATCATCTGTCTGCATAATATCACAAGAACTTACTTCATCAATCTTATTCTTCACAATCGTGTTTACTGCGATCGTGTCATATTGCATAAGTTTATCACCAACCGGAAGTATATAAAATTCTTTTACACTTACTGCTGCTTTTCCAATGCAGTAATCCAGAAGCATATTGAACTTCATATTCTTTTTCTTGCTGACTTTGACTAAATTTGTTACGTCCAATGTCTTAAAGAAAGTAACCATCGGATTTGGCGCTTTCATCCAAAGTTCATATGCCATATTTCTTGTTGTGTCTTTTGGGTGAATTTCTCTCGCCATAATATCCTCCTAAATTTATTTTCTCGTCAGCAAACACACACATTCTATATGGGTGGTAGCAATGGAATTGCTAACATACGTTGTCGGAAACATATCCACTACGACCGTTGTAGGGAACATGTCTACCGTTCAATTATGTTAATTTAAACTTGTCTAATTATTTAAAACTCGTATCTCCAATCTTTTAGCATTTCACTAAAATAGTTTTGCTTATATTCCCCAAGTAGAGGTTCAATATACAGGCAGCTATAAAAAAGATTATTATCTCTGCAATACTTTATTTTTTCAATATTTCTATCTTCAAAGTCATAAATAATATCTACTAATACCCCTTTATCGAGGTTCTCTTTAAATAAATAACCGAAAAAACATAGTTCATGATTTTGGCCTATATAATATGGAGAAACAAAATTAAAGTTGAATTCTCTAGCTGCTAGGTTAAATTTTTCTATTATGCTAGTTTTAGTCTTGCTATCAATCATTAAAGCCACATCCCTCTACAAATTCTACTTTATCTCTTCGACAGCAGACAGACCGTCTCCACATGTGCAGTATGCGGAAACATATCTACGGGCTGAATCTTTCTCACCTTGTATCCGTTCTTGCAAAGGAAGCCAAGATCTCTTGCCTGAGTTTCAATGTTGCAGGAAATATATACCACCTTTTCGGGGGCGAGGGTGACAACACTCTTGAGGAAGTTAAGGTCACTGCCTGCTCTGGGCGGGTCCATAAGTACAACATCAACCTTTTCTTTTTCCTCTGCCATTGCGACCATAAATTTACCTGCATCGGCACAGAAAAAGCGGATATTTTCTACCTTGTTGAGCTTTGCGTTGAATTTCGCATCACGCACCGCATCCTCGTTGAGCTCAACACCCACAACCTGCTTTGCCTTGTCTGAGGCTACAATACCGATTGTACCTGTACCGCAGTAGGCGTCGAGTACGGTTTCTTTGCCCTTAAGGTCTGCGAATTCTATTGCTGTACCGTAAAGCTTTTCCGTCTGTACGGGGTTTATCTGATAGAAGGACTTAGCCGAAATTCGGAAGCGCTTACCGCAGAGCACATCCTCGATGTAGCCGTTGCCGTAAAGGATTTCCTCTCTGTCGCCGAGTACGAGACTTGTCTTACCGCCGTTGATATTCCATATCACTGTGGTGATATATTTGTGCTTTTTAAGAAGCTCCCTGAGAAATTCCTTCTTAGCAGGGAAAAGATGGTGCCCCGTAACGAGCACGACCATAGTTTCGCCCGTTGCAAAGCTTCTCTTTACGAGCACATGACGAAGAAAGCCCTTCCCGGTGTCCTCGTTGTATGCTGTGAGTTTGTAGCGGGGGAGCATATGTCTTATGTCAACGATAATTTTGTCAGCAGTCTTATCCTCGAGCATACACTCGTCAACGAGTACGATATTATGGCTTGAGGATTGATACACACCCGAAACTATCATACCACCTCTTGTTGTGCCGAAGGCGGCCTGCACTTTGTTGCGGTAGTGTACGGGACTTTCCATACCGATGATTTCTTCGACGTGTCCGAAGCGGCCGAGAGTGCGGATTGCCTTAGCCTGCTTGAAGGAAAGCTGCTCCGGATAGGTCATATTCTGAAGCTGACAGCCTCCGCACTTTTTATAAAGAGGACAGGCGTTGCCCTTGCCCGCCTTTTTAGGTACGGAGCTTTGCTTTTTACGGGGAGCAAAGCTCTTTTTATCTGTTTTTTTATCCATTACAGTTTAACTCCGGAATATTTTTTAACCATACGCTTGATGGTGAATCTTAATGAAATGAGAAATGACACTGCAAAGAACATTGCCAAAGGCTCGCCTGATTTTTTCATAATTTTCAAATCCTTTCTTTTTTGCTTTCCTTTTGCAAAGCATATCGGGTTCGCATGTCGGACAGCATATTTTGTATCCGTCCGATATGTTTACCTTGTGAATGTGATTACTCTATAATCACATTGAAGCCGAAGCTGTAATCCTCAAAGGGATAATTCTTGAATTCGTCGTTTGTGTGCGCGCCCCAGCTGTCGTAGCCGCCGACACCCATCTGTCTTGCAATCGTTCTTACATAAAGGGTATCACTGTCGGGCAGCTCGTGAACGTGGCCTGTGTTTTCAAGCGTTTCAGCAGTCCAGGGGCAGGCGTTGAATTCCATTTCCTTGTCTGCCTCGAAGGTGATTTTTCCCTTGCCTGAAAGAGTAGCGTGGCGCACCTTTGT
Organism: Acutalibacteraceae bacterium; assembly: GCA_045638245.1. Classification (GTDB taxonomy): domain Bacteria; phylum Bacillota; class Clostridia; order Oscillospirales; family Acutalibacteraceae; genus UBA6857. Next base: position 2,579 of record JAZUAZ010000259.1, read on the forward strand.
TCTTTCTCCGTGCTCCTGAGGCTTCTGATAGTTGACAAAGAGGGAGTCAACGGTGGTTTTGTAAAGTCCGAGATCTGCACTTGCTGCTCTGTCGATATAGTTTTCGTGAGGTCCCTTTCCGAGATATTCAAGGTAGGGATAATCTGTTCTTTCAAGGGGGAAGATAAGAGAAATTTCAGGAATATCGGGAAGCTCTGCATCGGGGTGGAGGAGATAATCAATGTGAATACCCTTTGAGGTGATGATGTATTCCATTCTGCCCTTTGATGCGGGAGTGGTGGGTACGGAGAAGTCAACTGCGAGACGTACTGATTTACCGTCGCAGATTATACTCTGCATATCAATACCCTTACCTGTGTACTGTCCTGCTTTTTTCCATACGGCGCAACGTACTTCCTGCTTGTTACCTCTGTCGTTATCTGTAAGTGCACGCCAGAAATTGAGCATCATTGCACCCTTAAGAAGCTCCTTGCCGCCTTTTCTGATTGAATAAAGATCGCCGTTACGTCTTGAGAAGGCAACCTCAAGATCACCACCTGCCGCAATAACAGAGCCGTAATTTATTTTAAGGCTCATTTCTTCGCCGCTCATGTCGGTTTTGGGGAGCTTGAATTCGTTTATGATAAACTGTTCTCTTGCAACGGTATGACCTGCCTTTGCCCACTTTGTGCTTTCTCTTGTTTCGAAAATGACATTGAGATACCACTCGGTTTTGGGATTCTCTGCAAGCTCAAGTTGAATTTTCTTTGTCTTGCCCGGTTCAAGGTCTATTATCATATCACCGCTGCCGATGACTTTATTTTTACTTACCTGCTGGAAGTGAAGGTTGAAACTGTTAAGGTCTGTGAAAAGGAAATCGTTGGTGATTTCAAGAGTACCCTTTGAAGCGTTTACTGCTTTGATACGGATATTCTGATAAAGACGCTTCATTTCTTTTATGCCGGGAGTAAGCTCTCTGTCTGCGAAAACGAGACCGTTTGCACAGAAGGTACCGTCGTGGGTGATTTCACCGCTGTCTCCGCCGTAGCCGATGAATGAGGTACCGTCGTCTTTAGTGATGCGTACGCCCTGGTCAACGAAATCCCATACAAAGACGCCGAAGAATCCGGGGTATTTATCCATAAGCTCAAGATATCTGCTGTTTGCACCGCAGGAGTTACCCATAGCATGGGAATACTCGCAAAGCATCCAGGGCTTGTCGTTGTAGGTTTTCATATCAGCCTCAAGATTCCATGGAAGCGGATACATCTGGGAATAAACATCGGTAACATCACTGTATTCGGGCGCCTCACCTGACTTGTTCCATATTGACTCGTAATGTACGGGACGTGAGGGGTCAGTTTCGTGAAGATATGCATACATCTTACGGAAGTTTTCACCTGCACTGCACTCGTTGCCAAGTGACCAGAGGATAACCGAGGGATGGTTTTTATCTCTCTGATAAAGAGATTCAATTCTGTCCATACAGGAGGGAGTCCACATCTCCATACCGTCGGGCATAAGAGGAGTGATGTCACCCATAAAGCGGGTACCGTGGCTTTCAAGATTGTTTTCGTCGATTACATAAAGACCGTATTCGTCGCAAAGGTCGTACCAGTCGGGATGGTTGGGATAATGAGAGGTACGCACAGCATTGATATTGTGCTTTTTCATAATCTCAATATCCTTTATCATAAGCTCGCGGCTGATTGCTCTGCCTGTATCGCAGGAGAACTCGTGACGGTTTGTACCCTTGAGAAGAATTCTCTTGCCGTTAAAGTAAAGGACATTATCCTTGATTTCGATGTGTCTGAAGCCGGTCTTACAGCTTACAAATTCGGTGTTTCTGCCGTATTTATCCCTGAGAGTAATCACAACAGTGTAAAGATAGGGATTTTCTGCACTCCAGAGATTGATAAAGGGTAGCATTGTTCTAAGCTCAACAGAGTCTGAACCTTCTGTTGAGATACTGTCTGTTGCAACCACGTCGCCCTTCATATCGTAAACAGTAAGCTCTGTTTCAGCGTAATCCTCACTGTTTCCTAAGAGCACATCCGCAGTAAGAGTACCCCATTTGTAGCTATTGGTGTCGGGGAGAGCCTTTACGGTGAAGTCACTGATATACTGTTTTTCGGTTGTATAGAGGTATACGGGTCTGTAAATGCCTGACAGACGGAAAAAGTCCTGGTCCTCAAGCCATGAGGCAGTACACCAACGGTAAACCTCAACTGCAACGGTGTTTTCTCCTTCGCGGATATATTCTGTAATATCAAACTCACTGTGTCTGAAGGTGCCTTCACTGTAGGCTATTCTCTGACCGTTGATATAAAGATAGTAAGCGGCTTCAACGCCCTCGAAGGCGATAACAACACGCTTTGAAGCGGCATCCTCTGAAAGAGAGAATTTTCTTATATAGCAGCCTACGGGGTTGTAGTCTGTAGGTGCTTCGGGAGGAGTCGGCTCCTGAATCTTCTCCCACGGATACTGTACGTTTGAGTAGATGGGATAGTCGTAGCCCTGCATCTGCCATGAAGAAGGTACGGGGATGGTATCCCAATCGGTACTGTCAAAGTTTTCGTTGAAGAAGCCCTGTTCAATGTCTCTGTAAGAGTTATACATACGGAACTTCCACTCGCCGCAAAGATCAGTGTATCTTTCACTTGATTTGCGTTCACACTTTTTTGCTTTATCAAGACAGTCATAAGGGATAAAGGTTGCTTTTGAGTCAAGACGGTTTATACCTGTTATTTCTGCC
>JAZUAZ010000260.1:0-2404 GCA_045638245.1 Acutalibacteraceae bacterium
TTTCCCTTGTTGCTCTGGCTCTGAGCAGCATTTCCTCAGGCTCACTGTATATCTGAGCCGATAAAATCAGGAGGTCAGCATGAAAAAAATCATATCACGGCTTCACGCCCGTATGAAGGAGGATAACCGTCTGCGGGTAAAGAAAAGCTATTATACCTTTTCTAAGGAATATCCGGCAGGTAACATTCCGATAAAAAGAAGAAAAAATCAAAGACGCAGCCGCAGTATTTTCAAAACTGCTTCGGCTTGTGTCGGTTGCATCCTTCTTATCTGTCTTTCCTTTTTTGTTGTTTCGCTGGGTCTTGAAATATCACAAAGCAAGCCCGACCCCGCAGACAGTACACCTACAGAAATCGGTGAAAGTCTGCTTGAATCCGACGGTGTAAGAGCAATCTATATGCCATACGAGTATCTGGGAAACACGAAACGGTTAAAGCGTTTTGTGCGTGAAGCGGAAAAGAAAGACTGTAACAGTGTGATCATTACCTTCAAAACGCCTGAAGGTAAGCTCAATTACTTTTCTACCCTTGACTATGCTATAAAAGGGCGCTGCAGTACCTTCTATAACGACACCGTAAGAAATGCAGTTGATATTTTTGAGGAAAGCGGTATAAGCATCATTGCAAAGCTTCATTGTTTCCCCGACTCTGCAATAGCCTCTTCAAGTCCTGAGCTTGCAATAAAATATATGGATACCGATATAAACTGGCTCGACGGAAGTGACGAAAACGGCGGCAAGCCCTGGCTTGACCCCTGCCTCGAGGAAAGCAGAAGCTACATTATCGGAATCATGCAGGAGCTTTACAACCTTGATATAAAAGGCTTCATACTTGAAGACTGCTGCTTCCCCTACACAGAAAATATCGGCACTGCGGCCTTCGCAGTCAGTGAAAGTCCCGCAGAAAAAAACGGAATCATCAGAAAGCTTTTCAGCGATGCTGAAGAAATTCTCCCCGACGATGCCTTTGTTCTTATGAGCTACACTGCAACGGATGCAGTTGACGGTAACGAGGACCTTTATCACGGCTCCCTTGCCGATGCCGATTATAACGGCTTTACTGCTGATCTTTCGGTAAGAGATCCCTCTTACACAGTAGACAGAAAATCCAAGTATTCATCTATACTTTCCCTCTTTGCTCTTATCGAAGCAAAGAATCCCGGTAAGGAATTTATCCCCGTAATCAGTACAGACGAATACTCATCAAGATATATTTCAGCCATCACAAAGGCGGGATACAACAATTATATAATATATGCCGCTGACGGTAATTATTAAGGAGGGTACACCATGACAGAAAACAAAACCGCTTTTATCGCAATCGTCGGTAAGCCCAATGTTGGTAAATCATCGATACTCAACCGCTTGCTCGGTCAGAAAATCGCCATCGTTTCCGATAAACCCCAGACCACGCGCACAAGAATTATGGGCGTACTTACAAAGGATAACATTCAGCTTGTTTTCACCGATACTCCCGGCTTTCACAGACCCAAGACAAAACTCGGTGAAAAAATGATAAAGGCCGTCGGTGACAGCATCTCAGGCGTTGATGCCTGTCTCTTTGTTGTTGAGCCCGCAGGCGAGCTTAAGGAAAGTGAGCTTGAGCTTATAGAGAAATTCAAAAAAGAAAAAATGTCCGTTATCCTTGCAATCAATAAGATTGACACCGTTGAGGACAAAACCGAGCTTATGGGCAGAATCACTGAGCTTACCGCTCTTTTTGATTTTACTGCTGTCGTACCCGTTTCTGCGGCAAAGAGCGACGGTCTCGATGCGCTTCTCGGCGAGCTGATGGCTTTAGCCTTCCCCTCAGAGCATTTCTTTCCTGCCGATACTCTCACAGACCAGCCCGAAAGAGTTATCGCATCGGAAATCGTACGTGAAAAGATGCTACGCCTTTTAGATAAGGAAATTCCTCACGGTGTTGCGGTTGCCATTGAAAAAATGCGTGAACGCTCCGACAAAAGCCTTATGGACGTTGAAGCAACTATTTACTGCGAAAAGGAAAGCCACAAGGGTATAATCATAGGCAAAAAAGGAGCAACTCTCAAGCGCATTTCCACCTATGCACGTCAGGACATGGAAAAATTCTTCGCCTGTCAGATAAATCTGCAGTGCTGGGTAAAGGTCAAGGAGGACTGGCGCAACCGCGAGGGACTTATACATAATTTCGGACTTGATTAAAGTCAAATGCGCATTTTATAAAAATTCCCGTTTAGCCGTCAAATTTCTGCATATGATAAGAGTAAGATAATCTTGGAGGCGGAAATATGGACAAGCATGAACTTTGGGAAAACTTTCTGAAAAGCGGCAAGGTTGCCGATTACCTTAAATACAGACGGGCTTCGGTTTATGAGGACTATGCTGAAATTGCAGAGGAAATCTATACCGACGACCCTAATCTGG
>JAZUAZ010000261.1:0-8209 GCA_045638245.1 Acutalibacteraceae bacterium
TTTTCACGGAACATATCCTGACACTCAAGATAAGTACCGTTACACCACTTTGAAACGATAGCCATAAGCTCGTTTTCGCCCTCGTGGACAAACTCTTTAATCTCAAACTCCGCGCTGTTATGGCTACCCTCACTGTAACCGACGAACTTGCCGTTGATATAAAGAGTAAGGCACGGACAAACTCCAAGGAAGGTAATGATAGGATTTTTTGCCTTCTCAGAAATATTGAACTTTTTAACATAGATACCTGCAGACATTTCCTCAGGAACATTCGGAAGGGTCATGGGGAACTGATATCTTGTGTTAAGATAGTAAGGAGGCTCGTAGCCAGTTCTCTGCCATGTAGAAGGAACTTTTACGGTATCCATCGGAGATTCACTGTCAAAATTTGAAGGAAGACGGGAAATCTTACTGAAATATTTAAAATTCCATTCACCTGAAAGTACGGTTACACAATCACTACTGTATCTTTCAGTGAGAACTGTTTTTCCTTCAAAATCCGCCTGATTTTTATAGGGAATAAAATAGCTTCTTTCCTTTATCTTGTTTTTCTCATAAACTGAGAAATCATTTACGTAAAGCTTTTTGATCTGATATTTCATATTCGTCTCCTTTTCTGTCATCCGAGTATGGGAGTATCTGTAAATTCGATTACAGGTTCGCCCTTGATACCGTCCGACTCAAAAACTATAATTTCATTTTTTCCTTCTTTAAGTAAAGATGCAGGAATATATAAGGTCTGCTGAGGACCGATTTCCCAATATCTGCCTATATTATATCCGTTTACGGTAACAAATCCCTTTGTAAAGCTATCGAGCTTGAGGAAGGTATCGGCAACATCTTCGATTTCAAACCAGCCTCTGTAAAAAACAGATTTTTCTTCAGGTTCATCAGCAGTGAAGTTAAGGCTCTTGAGGTTATCCATAGGAAGAGTGTAAACATCCCAGCCGAAATGGATTTTTTTATCCAGAAGACATCTGCCTGCTATGCCCTTTTTACGCATCATTTTACTACCAAAGTTGGCTCTGCCCATATTTTCGCAAAGCACGGTAAGAACATCGCCCGCCTTAGCTGTAATCTTCGTTTCAAGGCTATCGTTTATATAAAGAATATCAACAAGTTCATTGTTTATATAAATCTGTGCTCTGTCTCCGAGACTCTCGAAAGAAAGTGTTGCTTCGGTATAGTCTCTTCCGAGAATGGTACGGTAGGCAATATATCCATAACCCTGACCGTACTTCTCCATATTTTTAGGAACATCACTGCGGACAGGAGCTGATAAATTTCTGAGATTTGAGAATAAACCTGTCCTTTCAGTAAGTTCAACCCCACCGTAAGCGATTTTTCTTCTGTCATCAGGAATTTCAGGCAATACACCGTCAGTATGCTTTGCAATAACTTCTCTGATAGCGTGATACTTGGGTGTTACATCTCCACATTCTGAAAGTAGTGCATCGTAATCATAACTTGTAACATCGGGTGCGAATCTTTCATAATGATTTGCACCGCTCATAAAGCCAAAATTGGTACCGCCGATAAACATATACATATTAACGCTGCCCTTTGTAAGCATGTCGTCAACTGCCTTGGCATAATCCGCTGCGGAGGTTGTGTGATGCTTTTCATCACCCCACGCATCGAACCATCCGTTCCACATTTCCATACACATCTTGGGCTGGTCTGGATAAAGTTCATCGTGGGCCTTGAAATTTTCTTCCACACGGCTGCCGAAATTAAGTGTTGAGAAACAACCTTCAACTGAGCCGTCAAGGAGATTGTCCTTACTTGTACCGTCAGAGGTGAAAAGCGGTACATTTATGCCTTTTTCGCGGTAACTTTCATAAAGATATCTGAGATAAACCTTATCGTCACCATAATAGCCATATTCATTTTCACACTGTAGCATTATAATCGGTCCGCCGTTGGTGCAAAGAAGCGGTCTTATCTGCTCGAAAAGTTTATCAAGATACCTGTCAAAGTATTTTATATACGCCTTATTAGAACAACGGATTTCCATTTCATCATCTGTCTGTATCCACCAGGGAAGTCCGCCGAATTCCCATTCGGCACAGATATAGGGTCCGGGTCTGACAATCACCATAAGACCCTCCGCCTGAGCACTCTTTATAAAAGCGGCAATATCAAGATTGCCCTTGAAATCAAACTCACCTTGCTTTTTTTCGTGCATATTCCACGCGCAATATGTTTCAACACAGTTAAGACCCATTGCCTTCATTTTTTTGAATATATCCCGCCATGTATCAGGCATATTCCTGAAATAATGAACTGCACCCGATATAAGTTTTATCGGCTTACCGTCTTTTACAAACTGGTTACCTTTGATTTCAAAAATCATAGTCCTACCGCCTTTTCATCGTTGATATTTAACGCAACTAAACCTATTATAACTATACAGTAAAATATTAACAGAAATATCCGTATATGTCAACACAAAAAACTCCGTCACACTTTAAATGCAACGGAGTTTATATTATTCTGCTATAAGCTTTTCAACGCTTTTCTCAAAAATGTTGAAGAAGCATTCTACTATTTTCTTATCCTCATCATTTCCTCTTACACACATTGAAAGAGTAATTACATTTCTCATTGATGTGGCAGAAAGAAGAACATAGGGCTTGTATTTAACTGCACCCGTCATAAAACCGTCAATAGGCTCATTACCGCTGAGAGCAAGAGCTTTATGGTCAAGAATACCAATGTTACTCATTGCAAGAAGAGGATTTGAATATCCAATTTTGATTATCTCCTCACTTGCCGAATGAGGAAGAATCTTATAGGCAAATTTAAGAAGCGGAAGTCCGTAAAGACCCATAAATTTATCCTTCTTAAAAAGATTGGAGCTGTTTATAACATACTGAAGTGTTTCAAATATAGTCCTGCCTCTTCTCGGTATGTTACACTGCATAAAAGCAGTATGATTTGTAACTCCCTGTCCGTCATCATCCTTCATATGACGTCTGAGATCGATTGCACAGGAAATCGTTACACTTTCATCCTCACCATAGCCTGCAAGCTCGTAAAGAGAATAGAAATACGCCGCAACAAGCATATCGTTTACAGTAGCTCCGTGAGCCTTACCTACTGATTTAAGTTTAAGAAAGGTTTCCTCCGAGAGTCTTCTTCTGGCAATAAATGAACGGTCATCATCACGACTGTCTGTAAGCGGGAATTTATGTGTATCCTTTGCGCACACATTTCTGTAAAGATTTTTAGCCATCTTCGCCTGAGTTTTCGAAAAATCTGTATAAACTGAATCATAAGAGCGTGAACCCTCTCTTAAATTAAGAGGACTGATACCGTTTTCTTCATATTCGCTGTAGGCCTTGCAAAAGCTTTTGATAAAATACTTGAAATCTCCGCCATCCATGCACATATGATTTTCTACCATACAAAGAGCCGTCTTACCCTCGTAGTAGAAAACTCCCACCTTCATCTGTAAATCACTTTCGGGAGGTATGTACTGTGTCAAAAATCTGTCTATATCCTCTGTAACATTATCACTGTGCTTAACTGTAATAACATCTTCGATTCTGTAAGGCATTACTTCCCAATAAGGACTAACCTTGTTATCAACGAATCTTGAATGAAGCACAGGAGCCTTTTCAAAGAAACAAATAAGAACCGTTTTGAGAATATCAAGGTCTATTTCAAAATCGTAATGAAGTTCAAGGTGCACCATTCTGTCGTTGAAGTCACGGAAGAGATAGTGCATTTTATCCCAAAGCTCAGCATTTAATCGTCTTCCCATATTTCATCCTCTTCTTCCTTCTTTGACGAACCGACAACTCTTGCAACTACAATAAGAAAATCAACAAAAACAGATGCAACTATGATAATCCAACCCGGATGCCATGCAAGAAGTCCGGTAAGACCGAGAATAACATAAACAAGAGAGGTTATAGCAGGAATAGCAACCAGAAGAGCAAAAATAGCAAACTTTTTCTTCTTTGCAAATAAAGCAATACAACCTGCAGCAAGACCCGCTATAACGGCTCCGAGAACTCCGACTACTATTATAAGCCAAGTCTTTCCCCATGCTCCGGTTACAAAACTGATACCAAGAAATGCACCCACAAGAAGTAAAACATACCCTATTATTCCAAGAGCCGCAAGAGAACTCTTGTTTTTCGATTTTTCATTTTTCTTCTTCTTTTTCATTCTCTCATAATATTCTTTTTCAACATCACTGAATTCATTGATAATCAGTTCATTTATAACTTTGTTGTCACTCAGACCGCTTTCTACAAGTTCATTTGCTCTTGCGGTCATCCTCGCAATAATCTCCTGCTTATAAAGATAAGCTGATTTAGTATTAGGTAATTTTTTAAGAGCTTTTTCTGCATAATCTGTAAATGTCATGGTATTTCCTCCGTTTCTTCTGACTTGTTTTCCTATATATGTCAAAATTTTCATTTATATTATATTAAATAATTCTCTTTTCTTCTTTAAATTTTTTTTAACATTTTATTCTTTTTTTTATATTTTCAACAAAAAAATAAATCAGAAACCGACACATAGAATTTTTGTGTCGGTTTTTGATCATACCACTCCGTGCGAAATCATAGCATCTGCCACCTTTACAAACCCTGCTATGTTTGCACCTGAAACAAGATTTCCCTTTAATCCGTATTCCTCAGCCGCCCGAGAAGAAGAATGGTATATGTTTATCATAATGTCCCTGAGCATAGTGTCTACTTTTTCGAAGTTCCATGAGTCCCTCATAGAGTTTTGCATCATTTCAAGTGCGGATGTCGCAACTCCTCCTGCGTTTGCCGCCTTAGCAGGTCCGAAAAGTATACCATTTTCAATAAAGGCGTTAATAGCTTCAGGCTCTGAGGGCATATTTGCACCTTCAGAAACAGCAATACAACCGTTAGAAATCAGTTTTTGAGCTGAATGTATATCAATTTCATTCTGTGTTGCACACGGAAGAGCTATATCACAAGGCACATCCCAGATTTTCCTCCAATCGGGCACGTACTCAGCATCGGTATGAATATCAACGTATTCAAGTATTCTCCCCCGACGGATTTCCTTTATTCTTTTAACAAGTTCAATATCAATACCCTCTTCATCAAATATATAGCCGTCAGAGTCCGACATAGCTATTACCTTCGCACCAAGCTCAATCGCCTTCTGAGCTGCATATATCGCAACATTGCCCGAGCCGGATATCACCACTTTTTTTCCGTCGAATTGCTCACCCCGCGCCCTCAGCATTTCCTGAGTAAAATAGCAAAGGCCGTATCCGGTTGCTTCAGTACGAACAAGTGAGCCACCGTAGTTGAGTCCTTTACCCGTGAGTACACCTGTAAACCCGTTTCTGATACGCTTGTACTGTCCGAAAAGATAACCGATTTCTCTTGAACCTACGCCGATATCCCCTGCAGGAATATCCGTATTTGAACCGATGTGCTTTGACAGTTCAGTCATAAAGCTCTGACAAAATCGCATAACCTCTCCATCGGATTTACCCTTTGGATCGAAATCGCTTCCACCCTTTGCTCCGCCTATGGGCAGACCTGTAAGTGAGTTTTTAAAAATCTGCTCAAAGCCCAAAAACTTAACAATACCTTCATATACAGACGGATGAAAGCGTAATCCTCCCTTGTAAGGACCAATAGCACTGTTAAACTGTACTCTGAAGCCTCTGTTAACCTGAACTCTTCCCATATCATCAACCCAGGGCACGCGGAACTTGATCATTCTTTCAGGCTCCACCAACGCTTCAACAACGCCCCGGCCAATGTAACGGGGATGTTTCACCAACACCGGCTCAATGGACTCAAATACTTCTCTGACCGCCTGATGAAATTCATTTTCACCCCGGTTACGTAATATTACCCTTTGCATAAGTTCCTCAAGATATTGAGTTTTAAAGCTCATGTTTATGTCTCCTTTTAATTTGTATTTCAAATTGATTATATGGAGAACTTCATTTTTTATACGATAATAAAAAAGACAACTGCCTTTCACTGAGTAGTGATAAGAGAGTTGTCTTCTTTGTTATTACTGCTTATGCTTGTAGCTCTTGCAGAAATGAGGAACTGCCATCGAGTCAGGGCTTGTCTTTTCGTGTGTAACCTCAATTTTATCAAGTCTGCACTTATCGCAACCTACGTGGTATTCACACTCATTAACTGAACATTTTACGCCTGTATTTTCCATAAATGTCACCTCCCGTACAGTGAGAAGCTCACCGTGTAGCTATATTATTGCCCGGGAGATAAAGTGTTATACAAAGAACTCGATTATTCCGACAATAAAATCGTAAATTTTCATTACCGTTTCATAAATTATTGAAGCAAGGGTACTTACACCGAATTTTTCGAGAATCTCTACTCTATCCTCACCAATTACATCACCCATACCGTTATCGTAGCTATCTGTAACGTAAGGATTTTCACTATCAAATTCTGCTGCTTCACCGTTCATGAGTACGAAATCAAATGTACGCTGACCGGCAGGAGTAAGGTTACCGATAACGTAGGAAACAGCGATTTCAAAATTGCTCAGGCTTACCTCAGAAAATTCACCGTCATACTTAATGGACTTACTTTCACCTGCTCTGAGAACAATCGGTGCAAAACGGAAACTGATGTCATCGGTACCTCTTACGTTGATTGCAGTTATAAGTACATCACTTTCCTGACAGATATTCCTGATAATAATCGAATTGTCTTCTTTTGAAGCGTAGCCTTCAACACTATTATCAAACTGCACATGAATTGCATGAGCGGGATTTGTAGTTGCGTGGAACTGAGGGAATCTTTCGAAGGAATGCACATCATAACTTTCGTCGTTGAGAAGAAGCGTATAGAGAAGATCTCTGGTATATTCATCCTTATAGGTCATACCATGGTGATAATCCTCAATGTACCAGGTATGCTCGGGAAGATAGCCCGTTGAAGCATCAACGGTCATTGTGGGAGAAAGCTGGTTGAAGCCTGTATCGACAGCCTGAACATATCCGTCGGCAAATCTTTCACCAAGAGGTGCACAAACCGCTCCCGTAGCAGCCGTTGTTGGAATGATTGCATCAGAAGAAACTGTCATACCTGTTACAATCTGAATATCATAACCCGCCATAATATATACATTTGTACCTGCCTGCTGAGCTTTTTTGAAGCCGTCAGCATAGTTATATTTACCGTCAGCAGACATTATTTCATAGTGCATAAAGTCACTTTTTTCAATAAGAGCCGCACTTTCCTGTGCATCAAGAAGCTCTGCCTTAAGGTCTTCATAATACTCAACCGGGATAAAATCCCAGAGGCTGCCCCAATATCCGATTGTTTCAAAGCAATAAGGTACGAGTGCACTTGCAAGCTCATCAAGGAAGCCGAGAAGCCCCGCCTCAACAATATAATGCAAATCCTCTTCAAGCATCATAGCGTGCTGAATAAACACAAAAAGTCCGACATCACCGAAGTTGAAGCCTTCGTGCTTATAGTTAAATGCGTCGTAAGCGATACCTGCTCCTCCGAGTGCAGGGAAGGTAAGTACTGCATTATTAACCTTGCCCTCTTCACCGTAAAGAGTAAGGTATGTACCCGTAACCTGACCGCCATGTGAAACTGCAAATATATTTACCTTTTCACTGCCTGTGTATTCGAGTACCGCATCAATATAATCTCTGAGACACTCAGCAGCATCAACAGCGCCAAGTCTGAAATCATAGCTAAAAGCGAAGGTGTTTTCCGCACCGACCTCATCACATACATGAGACATAATCTCCGATTCCTGCTGATGTCTGCCATCAGGGTAGTTTTCTCTGAGATATTTAAAGTTTGTCTCTTCAGGTGAGCTTACTGCAAGGTAAACCTCTTTATTGTAGGGAGTACCGTCAGGGTTTGACTTAATATCCGCAAAAATTCTGTTAAAACCTTCACCGAGACGCTTTGCAATAGGGTCAACATCACCTGCGAGCAGGTATGTAGCAAAATCGGAAACAATACCGCCAAGATTGCCCGAAGATGCACCGCCAACAAGATCAGCAGCGGCACCCCAGCTCCATACGGTAACCTTTTCACCTGTTTCTTCGTCAATCTTGTAAAGCTCGCTCGACATAAATCCGGGTACAACAATAACCGGATACTCTGTTTTGTTTGTAATTTCATAGGCACCCGAAATACCCATAGAACAAACGGAAACAAGCATTACAATGCTGAGAAGTAATGATAAAGCT
>JAZUAZ010000262.1:0-4186 GCA_045638245.1 Acutalibacteraceae bacterium
TCAAGAGCTTCCTTAGCCGCCTGCTGCTCGGCAAGCTTCTTGCTTCTGCCTACTCCGCAGCCGACAACGTTGCGATTTAATCTTACCTCAACCTCAAAGCGTTTATCGTGGTCGGGACCGCTTTCACCTACAAGAACATATGTAAGATGTTCATCGGGATTTTTCTGTATGATTTCCTGAAGCTCAGTTTTGTAATCTCTGAAAGCAACCTGCTGTGTTGCCGCTTTTTTAACAAAATCAAGCACAAACTTTCTTGCTTCCTCAAGCCCACCGTCAAGATAAATGGCAGCTATTACAGCTTCAAAAGCATCAGCAAGAATTGAAGCACGGTTTCTGCCGTTAGTGTTTTCCTCACCCTTGCCGAGAAGAATGTATTTGCCTAAGTTTATCTCCTTTGCGAAACCGAAAAGAGACTTTTCACAAGCGCACTGTGCTCTTTTCTTTGTCATTTCACCCTCGGGAAGATGGTTGAGATTATGATAAAAATAATCTGCTGTTATTACTCCGAGTACGGAGTCACCGAGAAATTCAAGTCTTTCATTGCACTCACCGTCAGGATGCTTTTCATTCGCATATGAGGAGTGTGTAAGTGCAGTTTTAAGAAGTGCTTTATTTTTGAACGTATAGCCTATTATTTTTTCGAATTCTTCAAAATTCATCAGTACCCCTCACTTTCAAGATATTTTTTCATTGAATCAACAGCTCTTTCCGAAAGAGCGGCATATCTCTCTTTTTTATCTCTTATTTTAGGCTCAATGGCAGGTAAAACACCGAAATTTGCACCCATGGGTTGGAAATTTCCGACCGTGGGGTCGCTTATATATCTGCTGAGAGCACCTATCATTGTTGTTTCAGGAAGAATAAGCGTATTTTTGCCATGAAGCCTTCTCGCCATATTGATTCCTGCCATAATGCCACTTGCGGCTGACTCCATATAGCCCTCAACGCCGGTTATCTGACCTGCAAAGAAAAGATTTTCTCTTTCTCTGAAGCTGAAGTCACCTCCGAGAAGTCTCGGTGAATCAATAAAGGTGTTTCGGTGCATTACTCCGTACCGTACAAATTCGGCGTTTTCAAGAGCGGGTATCATTGAAAATACTCGTTTCTGCTCTCCGAATTTAAGGTTGGTCTGAAAGCCGACAAGGTTGAACATTGTTCCTGTACTGTTTTCTTTTCTGAGCTGAAGTACTGCCCACGGTCTGTGTCCCGTACGGGGGTCTCTGAGTCCGACAGGCTTCATAGGTCCGAAACGCATTGTATCCTTACCTCTTGAAGCAAGCACCTCTATAGGCATACATCCCTCATAGAAGTCCTTTTTCTTGTCAAAAGAATGAAGAGATGCACCCTCAGCAGTGATAAGAGCCTCATAAAAGGCTTCGTATTCTTCTTTGTTCATCGGACAGTTGATGTAGTCATCCTCGCCGCCTCTTTCATAGCGGGATGCAGTGAAGGCTTTTTCCATATTGATGCTTTCAAGAGTTACTATAGGTGCCGCGGCATCAAAGAAGTGAAGTCCTTCTCCGCAAAGCTTTGCGATACTGTCGCTGAGTGCATCCGATGCGAGAGGTCCCGCCGCAATGATTACATTACCGTCGGGAATATCGCACACTTCCTCGTGGATTATCTCTATGTTTTTGTGAGCTTCGATTTTCTCAGTAATAAGTCTTGAAAATTCGTGTCTGTCAACTGCAAGAGCACCGCCTGCGGGTACCTCACACTTATCGGCACAATCCATACAGATTGAGCCGAATACTCTCATTTCTTCCTTGAGAAGACCCGCTGCAGACTCTAAACGCTTAGCCTTTAATGAATTTGAACAGACAAGCTCACCTAATGTGGAAAGTTTATGGGCAGGAGAATACTTAACAGGCTTCATCTCGTAAAGCTTAACACTGAAGCCTTTATTTGCAAGCTGCCAAGCCGCTTCAACGCCCGCGAGACCGCCGCCTATTATTTTAATTTCTTCTGCCATAATCTCTCACCTCTTTATTCATCTTTATCTTTCTTTCTTTTTGCTTTTGCTTTATATCCGCACTTTTCGTCAAGACAGGAGAGCATTCCGCCCTTACCCTTGAAAAGTGACTTTCCGCACTGAGGACAAATCTCATCCGTGGGCTTATCCCATGTCATAAAGTTGCATCCGGGCCAGGTCTCACAGCCGAAGAAGGTGTATCCCTTCTTTGATTTCTTTGACATAACCTTCCCGCCGCAGATGGGACAGCGAGCCTTTGTTTCAACAACGTAAGGCTTTGTTGTCTTACATTCGGGATAACCGGGGCAGGCAAGGAATTTGCCGAAGCGACCTGATTTTATAACCATCATTCTGCCGCACTTTTCGCAGGGAATATCGGTTATATCCTCCTGAAGCTGAATTTTCACGCCTTCCATTTCCTTCTTGACCTTCTGAAGATTAACATCAAAATCATCATAGAAGCTATGGAGCATTTTTATATAATCCTCTTTACCTTCACCTACCATATCAAGGTCTGTTTCAAGCTGAGCGGTAAACTTTACATTTACAATGTTTTTGAACTTCTCCTTAAGGAGATTTACGATTGCTTCACCAAGCTCAGTAGGTACGAGCTGCTTTGCTTTTCTTTCAACATATTCACGCTTGGTAATAGTTGAAATTATTGTAGCATAGGTACTCGGTCTGCCGACTCCGTTTTCTTCGAGGGTCCTTATAAGAGACTCTTCGGTATATCTTGCGGGAGGCTGGGTGAAGTGCTGGTCGGGTGCAAGCTCCTTAAGCTTGACTGCTTCTCCGCTCACAAGACCGTCAGGAAGCTTTGATTTCTCATCGTTGTCTCCCATATCGTAAAGTACGGTATAGCCGTCGAACTTAACCGAATATCCGCTTGCTGTAAAGATACAGTATTTATCCTCTGGAGCGCCGCTGACTGTACTTCTTATTTCAAGCTTTGATGTATTCTGAATGCAGGATGCCATCATTGAAGCAACGAATCTGTTCCAGATAAGGGTATAGAGCTTGTACTGTTCAGAAGAAAGGCTGTCCTTTACCTTATCGGGTGTAAGTGCAACGGTTGAGGGTCTGATTGCTTCGTGGCCGTCCTGGGCGTTACTTCTTGATTTGTAGTATCTGGCCTTTTCGGGAAGGTACTTCTCACCGAAGCTGTCACGGATAAAATCATTTGTAGCCGCTCTTGCTTCTTCGGAAATACGAAGAGAGTCAGTTCTCATATAGGTGATAAGACCGATTGAGCCGTAGCCCGCAATATTGACACCTTCATAAAGCTCCTGAGCGATTTTCATTGTCCTTTCAGCTCTGAAGCCGAGTCTTTTCGAAGCCTCCTGCTGAAGGGTTGATGTTATAAAGGGAGGTGCAGGATTCTTTGTTCTCTTGCCGTTTTTGAGTGAGCTGATATAGTAGGATGCACCGTCAAGTCTCTTAAGAACCGCATCTGCATCTGCCTTGTTCTTAAGCTCGATTTTACCTGTTTCGTCACCGTAAAAATCCGCAGAGATGTTCTTTCTTGAATATATGAACTTGCCCTCTATTGACCAATACTCCTCAGGATTGAAGGCTCTGATTTCATTTTCACGGTCAACTATCATACGTACCGCTACACTCTGTACACGACCTGCGGAAAGACCTCTTCTGATTTTCTGTGAAACAAAGGGACTGAGCTTATAACCCACAAGTCTGTCAAGGATACGTCTTGCCTGCTGAGCGTTTACAAGATCAATATCAACCTTTCTGGGATTTGCCATACCGTTCTTAACGCCCGTACCTGTAATTTCATTGAAGGTTACACGGTTAAGCTTGTTAAGATCAAGACCGAGAATTTCTGCAAGATGCCATGAAATCGCTTCTCCCTCACGGTCAGGGTCGGTTGCAAGAAATACCTCGTCACTTTCTGCAACTGCGGCCTTGAGTTCTTTGACGAGCTTTTCCTTTCCTTTTACTATGCTGTATTTGGGTGCAAAGTCATTTTTGATATCAACGCTGAGCTTTGCGGCAGGAAGGTCTCTGACATGACCCTTTGATGCGATGATTTCATATCCGCTTCCAAGATAATTCTTAAGTGTTTTAGCCTTGGAGGGTGACTCTACAATAATAAGATTTGCCATATATTTTTCACCTTTTCTAACTGGATTTATTTTAAATCAGACTGTAAGCATCTGCTGTTCTTTTTATCAAGCCTTCAAGTTCGAGCTCCGTCAG
>JAZUAZ010000263.1:0-15247 GCA_045638245.1 Acutalibacteraceae bacterium
AGAACCTAAAGCTAAAGCTGCTGCATCGCTAGTAGGTGATGACACTCTAGGTGTATCTGCTCCTCCACCCACATCTGGAACATCATCATCCGGATTATTTTCTCCTTGACCATAATTAACACTTAATTCAAACTTAGTTTCACCATTTGGTAGTCTAGTAGCTTCTATTTTATAATTTACTTTTACGCCATTTACTTTTTCAAAAATGGTAACTAAATCCAATACCGAATATCCCTTTCCTGTTCCTAAATTATAAACTTTCAACCCTTTTTCATGTCTTATTTTATCTAAAGCTTTCAAGTGTCCTTCCGCCAAATCTACAACATGAATATAATCTCTTACCCCGGTACCGTCGTGCGTGTTATAATCACTTCCAAATACGCTCAGCTCTTTTAATTTTCCCGAAGCAACCTGTGTAATATAAGGCATCAGATTGTTCGGGATACCATTGGGATTTTCACCAATGGTACCACTTTTGTGTGCACCGATGGGATTGAAATATCTGAGAAGGCTGATTGCCCATTCCTCGTCGGACTTGAAAAGGTCGGAGAGGATAATTTCAATCATATATTTTGTTGTACCGTAGGGATTTGTTGTGCCGCCGGTCTGCATTGTTTCCTTAAGAGGAGAAACGTTGTTGCTGCCGTAAACGGTTGCTGATGAAGAGAAAACGATTTTCTTACAGCCGTTATTTCTCATAACGTCACAAAGTGTAAGAGTGCCGCCGATGTTGTTATCATAATATTCGATAGGCTTCTGACAGGATTCACCTACTGCCTTAAGACCTGCAAAGTGAATAACTGCATCAATTTTTTCATTTTTGAAAATTTTATCCATACCCTCAGCATCACGGATATCACATTCATAGAAAGCGAACTGCTTGCCGCTGAGCTCTGCGATTCTGTTAAGAGACTCTCTTTTACTGTTATAGAAATTATCCACAACAACGATTTCATAGCCTGCATTGAGAAGCTCTATACAGGTGTGGGAGCCGATATATCCGGCACCACCGGTAACAAGAATTGACATTATACTTCACCTCGTTTATAATATGTGATATAATTATACAGATATTGAATTCAAAATGCAATACTTTTATGTCAGGAGATGTAAGCAAATGGATAATTTATCCGATATCCGAACCGTGCGCGAGGTTATGGAAAGGCACGGTGTAAGCTTTTCAAAGGCCCTCGGTCAGAACTTTATTATAAATCCGACGGTCTGCCCTAAAATGGCGGACTTATGCGGTACCGATGAAAATACGGGTGTAATTGAAATCGGTGGCGGTGTAGGCGTACTCACCAACGAGCTTTGCAAAAGAAGTAAAAAGGTTGTCTGTGTTGAGCTTGACACACGCCTTCTTCCCGTACTTGCCGACACTCTGAGCGAGTACGATAACTTTGAGTGCGTAAATGCAGATATAATGAAAATTGACCTTCACGAGCTTATAAAAGAGAAGTTCGGAGATATGAGAGTGGTTGTGTGTGCAAATCTTCCCTACTATATCACAAGTCCCATTCTCACAATGCTCCTTGAGGGACATTACCCCATTGACAGCATCACCGTTATGGTACAGAAGGAGGCTGCAGACAGACTCTGTACTCCCGTAGGCTCAAGAGATTCGGGTGCAATAACCGTCTGCACCAACTATTACTCAACCGCAAAGCAACTCTTTAACGTTTCAAGAGGCTCCTTTATGCCTGCGCCCAACGTTGACAGTACGGTAATAAAGCTGGACGTAAGAAAAGAGCCCGCCGTAAAGGTAGACGAGAAAAAGTTTTTCAGAATGGTAAAGGCTGCCTTCGCCCAGAGAAGAAAGACACTTGTAAACTCACTCAGCTCAGGTCTTTCCCTTTCAAAGGATGAGCTTTATGCAGTGCTTGACGAGGCGGGCATCGACCGTAATATACGCCCTGAAAAGCTTACTATGGATGAGCTTGCCCTCATATGCAACCTTCTGCCCTGAGGTGAAAAATGAAAAAATATGTAAATCTTTTTTACACAAGAATTTTCAAGTGTACCGTTATAGTTGTTTTAACCGTCCTTACGTGGATAACCTCCGGATATGTGACGGATATTTTTACACTGCAGATAAAAAATCGTGCAGCACTTGAAAATGTCTTCGTTCAGCCCTTCAGCTTCGACTATGAAAGCAGCAGATACTTAAAAGCGGAAATTGAAAACACTGTTGATCATATCCTCGATTACAGCCTCGACTATTCAAGAGACTTCAGCCCCGACGAGCACCTGTCTTACGAGGAGTACAACTATTATATGAGCCTGAGCAATGCAAAATACAAAGCTACCGTTGAATATCTCGGAAGCCTCAGAGGTGTGAATTTTGCAGTTGTCAATCACAGCACCGATAAAATCATATCAAACGTTGCCGAAATACACAGTAAGCCGTCAAGCACTGAAATCCGTCATCTTTTTGCAGCCAAGGAGCATCCCTTTATTATAATCCGCAACTGCAGCAATCCCTACTACGAGCAGGACTCCCTTCCGGGATACGTTGATCACGTACGAAAAAAAGCCTCGGAATATTCCGACAGCTGCGACCTTTACATAAGCTTTACCGACGGTCTCTGCTTCAGGGAGGCTCCCTCATATTATGAGGATATGCACAATGAGTATTCCGATAAGGTCTTTTTCCTCATAAAAAGAATAACTGTCTTTTCCCTGATATCACTTCTTCTCATCTGCTTCCTCGTAAAAGTAACGGGCAGAGCCGAAAAGGGAGGAAAGGTCATACCTGCTTTTTCCGACCACCTCCCCTCAGACCTTATTATATTTTTCTACCTTACAATAATTGCATCAATCGCAACTCTTTATCACACATCCCTTTATATGATTTACAAGACCTCCACCATTGACGGCTACGGTCTCGGCTTCCGTCCCGAAACCTACGCCTTCAGAGCGGATGTCACTCTTGTAATAACCGTATATGTGTTGTGTGCCCTGCTTTGTAAAATCAAACGTCAGAAATTACTCGGAACTCTTTATTCGGGCTCATATATCTGCCTGATACGTAATATGCTGAAAAAAAGAAAAGAAGAGGACAGTAAGCCCATCGAAAAGGATTGAATATTCACTTTTTTATGCAAAAAATCGTAAAGGTAAAAGCTTTACAGTCAGAAACAGGCTGTAAAGTTTTTTTCTTACCTGTGTTGAAAACACGGTTAAAAAAGTTAAAAACTCCGTTTTTTCCACAATTCCACAGCTTTAAGGCGGTGAAAAACGTAAAGTTTTCAACTTTACTAACAGACTTTTTAACATTTTTGTTGAAAAGCCCTGTGAATTATTCATTATACATTGATTTTTGTATATACACCTTTTATTCAGCGGAATGTATCTCTTCTGAATAAAAAAATCCCTTCAGAAGTTCTCTGCCAAGGCTGAATTTAATTGACAACCTCTTTCAGCAGTGGTATAATTCTAAGAAGAAACAAGGTGTACCAAGGAGGAAAGCTATGAAAAGGATAGTCTCTGCGTTATGTATAATTTTACTTATTGTGACCTGCTTTGCAGGATGCTCCGAAAAAACTCCCGAGGTCTCCCACGCACCTGTTGAAGGAAATACCCTGCTCTTTACGAATCTCGTCGAGGATATGAAGGCGTTGGACGGTCAGACCGTAACCGTCAACGGATATATGAGCAAAGCTCTTTCCTCTAAGGAAGGTATCATATACGTTATGAACGCACCCTGCCGTGAAACTCCCTTTGCTGAAGATAACTCCACACAGCTTGCCGATACTCTTGCCGTTCATCTTTCAGATAAAAGCAGTGCAGAATTTACCGAGAAACTCATAAAGGTCGAAGGCACACTTGTTTTCGGGGAATGCACCGATATCAAGGGCTATTCTTACGGCTACTGCCTGAAAAATGCATCATATACAATTGCGGAAGCGGAAGGCCTTGAAGGCAAAGCCTCCGACTGGCAGAAGCTTACATCCTCAGGTATCATAGAGGAAGTAAACAGAATGTACGCCTATGTATCCTTCCTTTGCAGCTGGAATACCTTCCGTACGGCAGATTCCGGATACAGTACTCCCCACTTCGCCCTTTACAACATAGAAACCGAGGACTCTCATTACTATTACGGCTACACGCAAGGCTACTTCGACGGTATCATCGAGCAGATAAACGCTCTTGACGGTGACTATACTGCCCTCATCAGCAATATAGAAAAGGCAGAGGCTCTTTCTCAGAAGGCTTTACTCGCTCTTAAAAACGGTGAGTACTCTCTTTCTGCCGATAATTCCGGTATGTACGTACACAAAAACGGTAACGAGTTAAAGAACGAATATACCTCTCTTTATTCTGAATACAATCAATGGCTTGAAAACTGGTCATTATAAAAAAGGAGAAGAAAAAATTGAGTAAGGTAAAAAATGAACCCAAAATCAAAAATCCCATTATCGCTGCCGTAAGAGAGCAGCTTGAACATAGAGCAACCTGGCTCTGGCTGCTTTGCGACGAAGCGGAAAAAAGAGGTCTTGATCCGAGAGATTTCGGCTCAGCAGCAGTTAAGCGTTGCGGTCTTATGCAGGGTAAAAACCTTGTGTATAAAGGAAAAACCGCTTCACTCAAGGGGCTGAAAAAAACTCTTTTCACCTTACCCGCACAGCTTGTTTTTGAAATGGATATCAAAAACTCAACAGATGATGAGCTTGAAATTGAATTTCATTACTGTCCGCTTGTAAAGGCATGGCAGAAGGCCGGCTGTACCGATGAGCAGATTTCCATGCTCTGCGATATTGCCATGTGCGGCGACAGAGGTATCGGTGAACGCTATTATTCGGAGCTTGACCTTCCTAAGACTATCGCAAACGGTGATGACGTCTGCCACCTGAGATACCATAAAAAGTAACACAGTCTCCCTGTATTCAAGGGAAGAAACACATAAAATAAGGAAAGGAGTACCTCTGTGATATCTGTAATTATAGGAGCCTGCAAAGGCGAGGAATATATTGAAGAAGCTATCCGTTCGGTGCTCTCTCAGCTTTCCTTCGACGATGAAATAATCGTGTCAGACGAAAATCCGGGCGATGCTACAGGCAGAATAGTCAGAAGACTTGCTGACGAGGACAGCCGTGTAATATATGTTGACGGTAAGGTAGGCAAGGTTGAAAATATGATCAATGCCATAAGGTACTCCAACGGTGAGAAAATCTTCATCTGCTCCCAGAGCGACGTATGGCTTCCCGATAAAATAAAGAGGGTGAACGAAGCCTTCAGTAAGGGTGCTGATCTTGTATTGCATAACGCTTATATCACTGATGAAGCGCTCAGAATAAGAGAATATTCTTACTTTAATAAATATAATTGCAAAAAAAGTGTTTTTTCCAATATAGGAGAAAATACCTTCTACGGTCCTCTTATGGCATTTGACAGGAAAATGCTTAAATTTATTATGCCTATTCCCAAACACATTCCCGAATACGATTGCTGGATAGGTATAATCTGCAGTATTTTTGGCACTGTACAGCTTATAGACCTGCCGCTTTCCTATCACCGACAGCTTCAGCAAAAGGAAAAGCCCGATAAGAAAACGGCAAAAAACAACCGAAGATATTTACTTTCAAAATTGTATAAAAGGTTGTTTTTCAGAAAGTAAAAAAAGGCTGAAGGGTTTTACACTCTTCAGCCTTTTTTCTATAAGGATGATAAAAAGAAAGGACCGAAGAAAATCTCCGGTCCGGCATAAGACTATTTATAAAGTAATTAAAGAAAAACTTTCAAATATAAATTATGCTTCTTCTTCCTCTTTCATCTTTGCAAAGCAATCGCTGCAGTATACATCTCTGCCTTCTGTGGGCTTGAAGGGAACCTTTGCTTCAGCGCCGCATTTTGCACATGTTGCGATGAACATTTCGCGTGCGGGCTTAGCAGCATTCTTACGTGCGGTACGGCAGTGCTTACAACGCTGGGGCTCATTCTGGAAGCCTTTTTCAGCATAGAATTCCTGTTCGCCTGCAGTAAAGATGAAATCATTTCCGCATTCTTTGCATTTGAGTGTCTTGTCTTCGTACATTGTTTTTTACCTCGCTTGAATTTAATAGCCCTTGTCGGAGTTGCACCGACTCTTTGAAAACAACGCTCTGCTTTGAGCTATGGGGCTTATATATAAGAACTGAGCTTTTCGCGCAGCTTCTTCCTTGCTCGCTGAAGAGTACTGTCCACCGCCTTCGGAGTTGTACCGATACGGCAGGCGATCTCTTCATAGCTGTAACCTGTAAGGAAAAGTCCGAATACCTTTTTTTCCCTGTCGGTAAGTGATTGTGCGATAACTGTTTGTATATACTCCGCGCCGTCCTCTGAAGTAAAGCTTTCTTCCGGAGAAGGAGCTGAAAGGAGATCCGGATTTTCCTCGATTGAAACAGTGAGAAAATAGGGTACTCTTTTTTTCGAGGAAAGCGCCCTGAGCACGCTGATTATACGGTTACGCATACACCGTGATGCATAGGTCTTAAATGAGCAGCTTTTGTCACCGCTGAAGGAATATACCGCTCCGATAAAAGCAAGCATAGCCTCCTGAACAAGGTCGGCCTTTTCCATTCCCGTGTCACCAAAGGAAGAAACGACCATCTGTGCAATTTCAGTGTACCTCTTAGCAAGAACAGAGAATGCCTCGTTATTATTTTCTTTGCATAATATTACGATTTCCTCATCCTTAAGAAGTGAATAATCCAAAATTGAAAATACCTTTCATCACAATGTATATTATTATGAATATTTTATAGCAAAACTTTCCTACTGTCAAGGTGATTTTTATACAAAATGACGAAGTCAAATTTGTAGCATTACACAATAAAAGCCCCGTAATTGTTACTTTACGGGGCTTTTTGTATTATTTTGCGTAATCTACAGCTCTTGTTTCACGAATCATATTAACCTTGATCTGACCGGGATACTCAAGCTCCTGCTCGATTTTCTCAACAATGCTGCGTGCTACGAGAGCCATATCCTCATCGCTGATAACCTCGGGCTTAACTGCGATTCTGACCTCACGGCCTGCCTGAACTGCATAAGCCTTTTCAACACCTGCAAAGGATTCTGAAATCTGCTCGAGAGCTTCAAGACGCTTGATGTAATTCTGAAGATTTTCTCTTCTTGCACCGGGTCTTGCAGCTGAAATTGCGTCAGCAGCCTGAACAAGACAAGCTATGATACTCTGAGGCTCAACGTCACCGTGGTGAGCGTGAATTGCATTGACAACAATATCGTTTTCCTTATACTTCTTAGCGTATTCAACACCAAGCTCAATATGTGAGCCTTCCTGCTGATGGTCAACTGCCTTACCGATATCGTGAAGAAGACCTGCACGTCTTGCAAGCTTGACATCAACACCAAGCTCTGCAGCCATAAGACCTGCAATATAGGAAACCTCAAGTGAATGATTAAGTACGTTCTGACCGTAGCTGGTACGGTACTTAAGGCGACCGAGAAGCTTGACAAGCTCATTATGAACACCGTTGACGCCTGCGTCGATAACGGCTCTTTCACCTGCCTGCTTGATTGTCTGATCAACCTCACGCTTTGCCTTTTCGTGAATCTTCTCGATAAGAGCGGGATGGATTCTGCCGTCGGAGATGAGTCTTTCAAGAGTGATTCTTGCGACCTCTCTGCGTACGGGATCAAAGCTTGAAAGGGTGATTGCTTGGGGAGTATCGTCGATAATAAGGTCAACACCTGTGATTGTTTCGAGAGTTCTGATATTACGTCCCTCTCTAGCGATGATACGGCCTTTCATTTCGTCGTTGGGAAGAGCAACAACGGATACAGTAGCTTCTGATGCGTGGTCAGCGGCACAACGCTGAATAGCAGTTGAGATAACCTCTCTTGCAAGGTTTTCCGATTCCTCACGGACCATCTGCTCGTATTCCATAATTTTGACTGCTTTTTCTCTTTTGAGAGTTTCTTCAAGTGAGTTGAGCAAATCAACCTTGGCTTGCTCTTTTGTATAGCCCGATATTTTTTCAAGCATTTCTAACTGACTTCTTTTGATGCTTTCTGCTTCGGAAAGTTGATTTTCTGCCTGCTTGATTTTTTCTTCAAGCACGCTTTCCTTTTTCTCAAGGTTTTCTGTTTTCTTGTCGAGACTTTCTTCCTTCTGAATCATACGTCTTTCCTGACGCTGAACCTCGTTTCTTCTTTCGCGCAGTTCCTTTTCAGTTTCAGTTCTGAGCTTGTGGATTTCATCCTTTGCCTCAAGAACAGCCTCTCTCTTTTTTGTTTCTGCTTCGTTAACCGCCTGATTTACTATGCGGGTAGCCTCTTCATTAGCTGAGCCGATCATAGCCTCAGCAGTCTTTTTTCTATGAGCCGAGCCTGCAACAAAACCGATAACGGCAGCAACAACGGCAGCAACAACAGCAATAACAATTGCGATAACTAACTTAATTTCCAAAGTAGCAGCACCTCCTTCATTCTGATTTTTTTCGGTAACATATTTCACGGCATAAGCCCTAATATCACCTGTGTGTGTGTCATCAAAAGAATTACAGTAACTTACTCGAACGATAGTATTCCACACTATCTTGATTATTTTATAACAAAATACACAATATGTCAAGTGCAAACAAAAGGAAAAATGTTAAAAAATATTATACACTGTTACTGTGGGAAACAATTTTACCCTTTAAGCTTTTTTTAAGGTTTCATAAGTATACTGTGATTGTGCGATGGGAACGGAACAGTGTTTTTTTCCGATTTTTCACTGTTCCACCCTCCTTTCCATCGCACTCCCCTCTCCTTTCAAATATGCACGAAGAGAAGCCGGCTTTACAAGTCGGCTTCTCGCATTTTTTATTTTTCTGCACTTAATTTATGACAATATTCTTTTTCTTACGGTGATAAACTGTTTTTAACATCACCAACAACAGAAAGGAAAAATCCCCATGATATGCAGAAATTGTAAATTCAGTCTTTCAGGCAGTGAAAAGTACTGTCCTAACTGCGGTGCCCCGCTTCACGAAGAAACCAACAACTCCTCTTCGCTGCAGGTATCTCCCCCGGAGGCTCCCGAAATATTCTTCACACCCGTAAATCCGGAGGAAAAAAGCACCCCTGAAATATTCCGTACCGAAAAGGAATGTGAAAAGCAACCTCCTGAGCCGGTTACTGAAAATACAAAAGCCAGAAGCTCCTCCAAGGCACCTGTTGTGCTTATGCTTTTACTCATAACCGCAGTACTTATAGTCGGAATAACGGTTGCGGCAGAAAAATTCAACATAGCTCCGAGCCTTATGAGCTATCTGAACAGCGCCGTTAAAAAATCTACCGAAACCGATGCCACCCATCTTTCATATACTCCTGAAGAAAGTCTTATTCCGTCCCCCGAAAGCGGTACTGTAATACCCGATATCAATTACGCCTCTACAGAAGCCTACGTTGCAAAAATCAACGTACTCTCCTTAAGAAAAGGCCCATCCGACGCCTACGGACTCATCAGAAGTCTCGACGCAGGTACTCAGCTTCAGATTACTGGCGGTACTGCCATAACCGATTCCTGGATTTACGTTTATGTACCTTGCGAGGATTGTTACGGCTGGGTAAATGCCTCCTTCATATCTCTCTACGAATACAAAGAGGACCTAACCTCTTCCCTTACAAGCGAATACACAACTGACCGATATATTTCCGAAGCAGAATAAATTTTCTTATTGCTCGCCTCAGAGTCTCACGGAGCTTCCGCGGGACTTTTTTGTTTGCTTTAAAGTAACGCTGATATACTTATATAAGTTCTTGATATTTTATATAAATATACTTTTATGTATTGAAAAAGCCGTTTCAACTGTGCTATAATTTAAGGTACGTTATTACGGCCGGAAGGATGGTTTTATGAGACTTTTACTTGCTGAAGACGAGAAAGAACTCTCAAAGGCTCTCTGTGCTATTCTCAAGCACAACAACTACTCGGTTGACGCCGTATACAACGGTCAGGACGCTCTTGACTACGGACTTGCCGAGAATTACGACGGTATAATCCTCGACATTATGATGCCGAAAAAAAACGGACTTGAGGTTCTCAGTGAGCTTCGCACTGCAGGTATATCCACACCTGTAATAATCCTCACCGCAAAAAGTGAGGTTGAGGATTGTATTCTCGGACTCGACACCGGTGCCGACGACTACCTCACAAAGCCCTTCAACATGGGCGAGCTTCTTGCAAGATTACGTGCTCTTACAAGGCGCAAATCCGAATTTTCACCAAATGTGATTTCCTTCGGCAACATCACGCTCAACAGGGAAAGCTTTGAGCTCTCCTGTGACAACGAGAAGGTACGTCTCGGAAACAAGGAATTCCAGATGCTTGAAATGCTCATCACAAGCCCCGGCAGACTTATTTCCACCGAACAGTTTATGGAGCGCATATGGGGCTATGATTCCGAGGCTGAGATAAACGTAGTCTGGGTTTACATATCATATCTGAGAAAAAAACTTGCCGCCGTCGGTGCAGATGTTGAAATAAAAGCAGTCCGAGGTGTCGGCTATTCCCTGGAGGAAATAAAATGCTGAAAAAACTTCAACATAAATTTATGATTATTTCCTTCTTTGCCCTCTCTTCTCTTATCACCATACAGATGCTTGCGGTCAACGCGGTAACCATATACCAAAGAGACAATGATCTGAAGAACACCCTTATGATAATTGCGGAAAACAACGGTGACCTTCCTGACAATTTCGGAGCAGATGATTTCTTCGAGGATTTTATACATCCGATTATCGGCTATGAGCCTTCGGAAAACACCCCCTATTCGGAAAGGTATTTCTACGTAAGACTCAAAGGAAACACGATTACCCGCATTCATACCGACAACCACCCCACCGTAAATGATGAAACGGCATACAGCTATGCTGTTGACGTTTTCGGCTCCGACGAGGGCTTCGGCTATAAGGATAACTTTCTTTACCTTAACGAGAGAAAGGGTGACGACACTCTTATAGTGTTCATAGACTTTCAGAAAGAAGTCGATGAGGCCATAACCCTTGCGAAGGTCTCTCTTTTGGTCGGCCTTATAACTATGGTACTGATACTTATTCCGGTTTATTGGCTTTCAAGGTGGGCTATAAAGCCTATCGCCGCTAATATGCAGAAGCAAAAGCAGTTTATTACCGATGCAGGCCACGAGCTTAAAACTCCCCTTGCCATCATATCCGCAAACACGGAAGTGCTTGAAATGTGCGAGGGAGAAAACGAATGGCTGACAAGCATTAAAAATCAGACTGTCAGAATGAACGGTCTTGTAAAAAACCTCGTCACTCTTGCAAAGGCTGACGAGTCAAAAAACAAAAGGCAAACAGTAAAGTTTAATCTGAGCTCTGCAGTTTCAGATACCGCGTCAGGCTTCGAAACTGCAGCAATACACGCAAACAGAAATTTTGCCGTCAACGTTACCGAAAACATATATTACCGCGGAGAGGAATCCGAAATCAGACAGCTTATCTCAATCCTCTGCGATAATGCAATAAAATATTCGGATGAGCAGGGAGTTATCAGTCTTAATCTGTATAAGAGCGGTAAAAACATCGTGATTGATATGTATAACACCTGTGAATACGTTGACCCGGAATCCGTAACGAATATCTTCGACCGTTTTTACAGAGCCGACGCATCCCGCTCACGAGAAACGGGCGGCTACGGTATAGGTCTTTCGATTGCAAAGGCAATAGTTGAAAGACATAAGGGCAAAATACGCGCCTTCACAAACGGCACTACGGCAATTACCTTCAAAATCACTTTATGACCAACTGTAAGGCAGGTGAAATTATGGCAGGCTTCACCAAGGTTTTTGAAAGAAGCGAAAAAAAGTATATCATAACAAGAGAACAGCAGCAGGAGCTGCTCCTGGCTCTCAGAGACAAGCTCACCCCCGACAAGTACGGTGAAAGCACCATAAACAACATTTACTTCGACACACCCGACTACCGTCTTATCCGTGCTTCCATTGAGAAGCCGACCGTGTATAAGGAGAAGCTGAGAATACGCTCCTACGGTCACCCCACGGCAGACAGTAACGTTTTCGTGGAGCTGAAAAAGAAGTACAAGGGAGTTGTTTACAAAAGGCGTGTGGATATGACTTATCTTCAGTCTATTCTTTACCTTTGTAAGCATCAGCCACCACCCGAGGAAAGTCAGGTCACAAGGGAAATTGACTACTTCGTTTCCTTTTACAAAAAGCTCAGACCCGCAGTGTCGCTTTTCTATGACCGTATGGCATATTACTCGGCAGATGACCCCGATCTGCGCCTCACCTTTGATACAAACATCCGCTTCAGAAATAAGGATTTTGATATCAGCAAGGGCGATTACGGTTATCTTCTTATGGGCGACGATCAGGCAGTACTCGAAATAAAAGCGGCGGGCGCTATGCCGCTGTGGCTTACACATGAGCTTGACAGGCTTAAAATATATCCACATCCCTATTCAAAATACGGCAACGCATACAAGCTTATGCTTTCAGCAAAAAGTAAAGACGATCTTAAAATATATCAACCAATAAGATAAAATCGGAGGACAAAAAAATGCAGGCTATCTTTCAGTCAATTCTGACACTCAACATCACATTCACATCATTTATCGTATGCCTTCTCACTTCACTTGTTATAGGCTTCGTTATTGCTTTCACATATATGAAAACAAGCAAGCGCTATACCAACAGCTTTGTTGTTACCCTTGCACTTCTGCCCGCAGTTGTGCAGATAGTCATTATGATGGTTAACGGTAACCTCGGTGCAGGTGTTGCAGTTGCAGGTGCCTTCAGCCTTGTGCGCTTCAGAAGTATTCCCGGTACTGCAAAGGAAATCGGCTTCATCTTTATCGCTCTTGCAGCTGGTCTTGCAACAGGTATGGGCTTTATTGCCTTTGCCCTCATTTTCACCGCAGTACTCTGTGCAATGTGTTTTGTTTATCACATTATCGGCTTCGGCGGTAAAAACATCTCAGGCAAAAAGAGACTTACAATCGTTATCCCCGAGTCACTTGATTACACAGGCGTTTTCAACGACATCTTCAAGAAGTACCTTTCAAGCTGTGAGCTCGTAAACGTAAAGACAACAAACCTCGGCTCACTTTTCAAGCTCAAGTACGAAATCGTTTTCAAGGATCCCCGTAAGGAAAAGGCATTCATTGATGACCTTCGCACAAGAAACGGTAATCTCGAAATCATCTGCAGCAAAGCTGAGCTCGATCAGGAGATTCTGTAATCAGTCAAGATATACACCCTTGCTTTATCTTGACAAACAGAAATAAAAATGATAAAGTATCTAAGTTAAATTTATTTAAGGACAGGTGAATTAAATGTCAGGCCATTCAAAATGGAGTACCATTAAAAGAAAAAAGGAAAAGACCGACGGTGCAAGAGCTAAAATCTTCACCAAAATCGGCCGTGAAATTTCAATAGCAGTACGTGACGGCGGTCCCGACCCCGCATCAAACTCAAAGCTCAAGGACGTTATTGCAAAGGCTAAGGCAAATAACGTACCTAACGACAACATTGAAAGAATCATCAAAAAGGCTTCAGGCGAAGCAGGCGGCGCAAACTACGAGGCAATTATGTATGAAGGCTACGGTCCCTCAGGTATTGCAGTTATCGTTGAAACTCTCACCGATAACCGTAACCGTACCGCAGGCGAAATGAGACACTATTTCGACAAGAACAAGGGTAATCTCGGTCAGCAGGGCTGTGTTTCATTTATGTTCACACGCTACGGAGTAATCGTTATCGAGGCTGAAGATGTTGACGAGGATAAGCTTATGGAGGACGCACTCGAAGCAGGTGCAGTTGACTTCATCACCGACGAAGAGGATATATATGTTATCCGCACCGAACCCAACGATCTCGGTGCTGTACGCGACGATCTCGATGCTAAGGGCTATAAGTTCGTATCCGCTGAGGTAGAATACATTGCCAACACCGAAACAGCTCTCACCAACGAGGATGACCTCAAGATGATGGGCAGACTTCTCGAAATGCTCGAGGATAACGATGACGTACAGAACGTATGGCATAACCTTGAAAACGAGGATGATTTACCGTAAGGCTCCTCACCTTTTGAAATGCAGAATACCCGTCACAATAAAGTGATGGGTATTTTTATATTTATATTGTAAACCACCGCTCTTTCTGCTAAAATGACATTATAAAAGGAGATGATTAAGGATGAAAAAAATAAAAAAGCTGATTATTGCTATAGTCGTCGTAGCGCTTTTAATAGGCGGCTCCACACTGGGACTTTATCTGAATGCAGCAATAACAGGCAACAACTACATCGAAAAAAATATTGAATATCAGAATAACCACCTTGAATATCTGAAAAACGAGTACTACACTGAAGGCTATACTCCCTGCGACGAGAAGGCTCTCACCGCCTTTGACCTTGAAAAGGCTTACGCAGACGGTGTAAAATATAACGAGGTAGCCTTCCTCGGTACACACAACAGCTATCAGCTTCTTGCAACAAAGCAGAAGCGTGCCTATTCAAAATTTCTTGAGGTGATTACCTTCGGAATTGAAAAGGACAGAAAAATTGACTTCGAGATGGATAATCTCACCACCCAGCTCGAAAAAGGTGTAAGAAACCTTGAAATTGATATTGAGGCTGAGGTTGACGGTGAAAGTGTAGGCTTTATCGTCACACACCATCACCCTCTTGACAATGTTTCAAGCTGCTATAATTTTGAAAAGGCACTTGAGGAAATCGCCCTCTGGTCCGACAACAACCCGGGACACCTTCCCGTTTCAATTCTTGTTGAGCCTAAAAACATAGAAAAAGAGAAAAACGGCATGAAGGAATTCTCTCTCACCTATGCAGACGAGCTTGATGCTGTCGTACGCAGAGCACTCGGTGATAAGCTTATCACTCCCGCTGATATGTTAGGAGACTATGAAAGCTTCAGAGAAATGAGAGAGGCAGACGGCTGGGCAACCCTCGAAAGCATGAGAGGCAAGGTCATCCTGCTTCTTCACCCCTGCGATGCAACTGAGGATTACATAAACATTGACACAAGCATTAAAACGCAGGCTATATTCCCGATGCTCCGCCCTGAGGATGCAGAAAGAGACTGTGCTTCATTTATTCTCGATAACGAGCCTGAGGAAGCCGTAGTAAACAACAAGGTCAATGCCGATGAGCTCAGACTCATCATAAGAACACGTGCCGATGATTACCCCGATTTCAGCGACGAAAGGTATGCCGTTGCCGATAAATGCGGCTCACACATCATCACAACTGACTATCCCCC
>JAZUAZ010000264.1:0-6141 GCA_045638245.1 Acutalibacteraceae bacterium
CCGGTAACGGTATAATCGTAAAGGAAGGTCAGAATGTTATTTTCGACCTTGGCGGATTTACCTACAGCGTAGAGGGCCTTTTAGTAGGCTCAACCGGTACCGAAACACTTTCCTTCCAGCTTCACCAGGGCGCAACAGTAACCCTTAAGAACGGTGTGCTCACATCAACAAAAGCAAAGATGCTCATTCAGAACTACGCTGACCTTACCCTTGAGGATATCACCCTCGATGGTACAAACAGTGAGGTTAATCAGTACACTCTTTCAAACAACTTCGGTAACACTCTCATCAAGGGCGAAACAAACATCCTCGGCGATGAAAACACCGTTGCTTTCGATATGTGGTACGGTATGTTCGGCGTTTACGATGAAGGTCTCAGCGTAACCTTTGACGAAACCTTCACTGGTAAGGTTGAAGGTAAGGTTGAATACGGCGCACATTCAAGAGTAACCGCTGACGACTGGCAGACAAAGGCTCCTCTTGTTATCGAAAACGGTAACTTTGATGTTGACTTCGTTGCTACATCAGATACTATCGAGGAAGCAAACATCGCAATCAGCGGCGGCAGATTTACTGCAGAGGTAAACAAGGCATTCTGTGCAGCAGGCTATACTCCCTTCACCTACGGTGTAAAGAGCTACGGTGTAGCCGAAATAAAGAACACCGCTAAAATCGGTGACACCGAATACGCAACACTCGAAGAAGCTATTGCCGCAGTACCCGCAGACGGAACAGAAACAACCGTTGAGCTTCTCTCGGATGCAACCGGCAATGGTATCATCGTTAAGGAAGGACAGAATGTTGTTATCGACTTCGGCGGCTTTACCTATTTTGCTGACGGTAATCAGGTCGGCTCAACCGGTACCGAAACACTTTCCTTCCAGCTTCTCAAGGGTGCAACCGTAACACTCAGAAACGGTACTGTTACATCCACAAAGACAAAGATGCTCGTTCAGAATTACGCTGACCTTACCCTTGAGGATATCATTCTCGACGGTACTCAGAGCGAGGTTAATCAGTACACTCTCTCAAATAACTTCGGCGATACTCTTGTAAAGGGTACAACTGAAATTCTCGGTGACGAGGATACGGTCGCATTTGATATGTGGTACGGTATGTTCGGCGTTTACGATGAGGGTCTCAGCGTAACCTTTGCAGACGACTTCACAGGTAAGGTTGCAGGTAAGGTTGAATACGGCGCTCACTCAAGAGTAACTGCCGACAACTGGCAGGACAAGGCTCCTCTTGTTATCAGAAACGGTAATTTCGAGGTTGAGTTTGTTGCTACAAGTGCAGCTATTGAAGACGCAAATATCGAAATAAGCGGCGGCAGATTCACAAATCCCTTAATGGATGAATTCTGCGCAGACGGATACGAAGTAACATCCTTTGCAGACGGCAAGTACGGTGTATGCAAGCACTCAGTAAAAAGAGTAACTGAAAGCAGAGAAAAGACCTGCACAGAAAACGGCTACGATAAAATCAAGTGCCGCGATTGTGAATATACTCTTGTGATTGAATATATCACTACAGGACACAGCTTTACTATCTACACCTCAGATAACAATGCAACATATTTCGAGGACGGTACAAAAACCGCTGAGTGTAACTACGGCTGCGGCGAAAAAGATACTCTTCCCGACAACGGTTCAAAGAAGGTTCTCGGTAAAACATCAAGCATTACTATTTCGGAAACAAAGAATTCCGTAAAGCTTACATGGAAAAAAGTAACCGGTGCAGACGGTTATAAGATTTATCTTTACGATTACAGCACAGGTAAGTGGGAACATCTCGAATACACAACCGAGCTCACATATACCCATAAGAATCTCAAGGCCGGCACAAGATACAGATATGCGGTTAAGGCATATATCCTTGACGGTGAAGAAAAGGTTTTTGCAGGCAGCTACACAACAAGATCAACCTACACCAAGCCTCTGCCCCCCACAACCGTAAAGGCTTCAAATACAACCACAAAAACAACTACAATTTCATGGAATAAGTGTACAGGCGCAACTAAATACAGATTCTACCGTAAGACCTCAACAGGCTGGAAGATTCTTGCTACAACAGAGTCGCTCAGCTACAACGTAAGAGCTATGAAGCCGGGCACAAGCTACACCTTCGCAGTCAAGCCCTGTATCGTTTATGACTCAAAGGAAATCTGGGCATCAAGCTATACCACCATCACTATAAAAACTCCTCTTCTTGATGCTCCTGCACTCAGAGTAGCATCAACCGCTAAGGGCAGAGCAACTCTTGCATGGGGCGACATCTCAGGAGAAAGCGGTTATCAGGTATACTATTCAACAAATAAGTCCAGCGGCTTTAAAAAGATTTCCAACTACAAAGCAGACACCGAAAAAATCTACCAGACAGGCTTTGAAAGCGGCAAGACCTATTACTTCAAGGTCAGAGCATATACAAAAGTTGACGGCAAATACGTTTACAGTAATTACAGTGCTGTAAAGTCACTTAAAATCAAATAATTAAAAGGGCATCCTTCGGGATGTCCTTTTTTCTTGACTATTACGTCTGACAGTACTATAATAGCCCTCAGGAGTGATTGAAATGAAAGACATAAACAACGAACAGGCAATATCCCGCTTTCAGGCAATGATAAGAAAAAAGACCGTTTCCGACAAGGGCGAGGATACATATAAAGAAGAATTTGAAGGCTATTATCAGCTTCTTGAGGAAAGCTACCCCTTAGTTTTCGGTACTGTTGAAAACCTCCGCAAGGAAGAAAGAGGTATTCTTCTCAGATGGAAGGGTAAAAACGAAAAGCTCGACCCTGTTATTCTTATGGCACATCACGATGTGGTTTCCGACGAGGGTCAGCAGTGGAAGCATCCTGCTTTTGAGGCTGAAATTCACGATGATTGCATATGGGGCAGAGGTACGATAGATACAAAATGTCTCATCGGCGGAATTTTTGAGGCTCTCGAGGCTCTTATCAATGAAGGCTTTATCCCTGAAAGAGATATATACTTTGCCTCAAGTGACTGCGAAGAGGTTGCAGGTAAGACTATGCCTGAAATTGCCCAATGGTTCAAGGAAAACAAAATAAAGCCGCACTTCATTCTCGACGAAGGCGGAGCAATAATGTCAAACCTTCCCATGGGTATAAAAACACCCTTTGCTATGGTTGCAATGAGCGAAAAGGGATGGGCAAAGCTTAAGCTTACCGCAAAAAGCAAAACCGCAGCTCACGGCGCGAAGGCTTCAGCCTCGGAAAAGCTGTCTGCACCGGTGAAGCTTATTCGTGCGC
This sequence comes from Acutalibacteraceae bacterium, assembly GCA_045638245.1. Classification (GTDB taxonomy): domain Bacteria; phylum Bacillota; class Clostridia; order Oscillospirales; family Acutalibacteraceae; genus UBA6857. Next base: position 3,272 of record JAZUAZ010000264.1, read on the forward strand.
TCAACGCTCTTGAAAAAAATCCTATGCCCGCAATTATGACTCCCGTAGTTGAGGAAATGCTCCGAAGCTTTGCTCCCTACATTGACGGTCCCGTAAGTCAGGTGCTTAAAAACATAAAAATATTCAAGCCTGTTGTAAAAAAGGTGCTTGAAAGCAACGCAGACACTGCCGCTATGATAGCCTCCGCAATCAATGTAACAAGCCTTGAGGCAGGCAACGAAAAGGGCTCCGTACCCGACACTGCTTCTGCCGTACTCAGCCTTAAGATAGCTCCTCACGACACCGTTGACAGCGTTATCGCACACATAAAGAAGGTAATCGGTGACGGCATCGAGATTGAGGAAATCAAGCGTTCAGACCCGCCGCGTATTTCCGATTTTGAAACCGAAAGCTTTGAGCTTATAAAGCGTACCGTAAAAAAGGTGTTCCCCGATGTCGGCGTTTCTCCCTTCATTCTCAATGCAGGTACCGACTCGAGACATTTTTCATCCATCTGCAATCAGATTTACCGCTTCGGTGCCTTCCGTCTTAACGATGACCTTTTCGGTACCGTTCACGGTGCTGACGAAAGAATGCCGATAAAGGATTATCTTAAGTGTATTGAATTTTATTATGAGCTTATAAAGTCAATCAGATAAAGTTCATTTATTCTTTATAGCTGTTCGGTTTTTCCCGTAACGTTTTCTTCGCAAGGAGTATCTTACGTAATCAGCAGTCTGTAAAAAGGCTGCAACCGCATAAAGAAAAAAGCAGTATATCCGTCGGGATATACTGCTTTTTGGTACATACCTATTATACCACTGAACAAATAAAATTACAAGGCTTGAAATCCTATAAAAAAAGTATTATACTGAAAAAGAATTTTGTTGAAAGGAGTGGTACTGTGGCAAGACCAAGATTTAAGGAATACCGCGACCCTGATAAAAAGGTGCCTGTTTTCAAAAACGTCATTTATGCCCTTAAGCTTGTGTGGCAGACCGATAAAAGACTTCTTATATGCTCCTTTGTTAATATGAGTATGGATATGATATTTTCCGTATTTTTGCAGAATATTCTTTTTCTCAAGGTGCTTTTAGGTATAATCGACTCCAAAGGGGATTTTTCCGAGTTTATGAAAAATCTTGTGCTGTTTCTCGTGCTTTCAGTTGTGATAAAGGCAATCAACTGGACATCAAGCTACATAAAGCAGGTCTCCGTCAAGGGTGTACTCAAGGGACTTAACAACAAGGTTTTCGATAAGGCGATAAGGCTTGATGTTTCCTGCTATGAGGACCCTGAATTTTACGATAAGTATCAGAGAGCAACACAGATTCTTGCCTGGGGACTTTTCGATTCGGTCTGTTCAAATGCGGGCTCAATCTGTGCGGGTATAATATCGCTTATCCTCATTATCGGTACTGTTACAACGATTAACCCGATATATCTGCTTTTTCTTCTTCCCGTAAGCCTTGTTTTTGTTGTTGAGATGTATAAGAGCAGGCTTGTGTATAAAAGAGATAAGTCTATGACAACCAACGACCGTATCAAGGCATACGTACAAAGGACGGTTTTCCTTAAGGATTATTCCAAGGATATGCGTACATCGAATATCTTTCTTGTGCTTATGGATCGCTTCACCGCAGCTATTGAAAGCAACGTAAAAATACTCAGAAGCTACGGCATAAAGCTTTTCCTTTACAGTATGGTAAGCTCACTCTTCAGTGACTTCATTCCCACGATAGGTACCTATGCCCTTGCGGGATATCAGTTTGTGTTTACAAAGCAGATGACTGTTTCTTCATTTTCAGTTGTGCTGTCCTCGATAAATGCTGTGCAGGAAGCGGCTATGCGTGTTGCACAGAGCTTTGAGGGGCTCAGCAGAGCCGCCTTCTATTTCCAGAATCTCCGTGACTTTTTCGACTATGAGCCCAAAATCAAAAGCGGAAAGCTTGAGTGCGGTGAATTCGAATCCCTTGAATTCAGAAATGTATCCTTCCGCTATCCCTCTGCAAAGAAAAATTCTATTACCGACCTTTCCTTCAGAATTGATAAGGGTGAAACCGTTGCTCTTGTGGGTGTAAATGGTGCAGGTAAGAGTACTATAGTAAAGCTTCTGCTTCGCTTTTACGATGCAACCGAGGGCGAAATCCTCTATAACGGCAGAAATATAAAGGAGTATGACCTTGACTCTCTGCGAACAAGCTACGGTGCTGTTTTTCAGGACTACAGAAACTTTGCGGTGTCCGTTTTTGAAAACGTACTCTGTCACGAATGCACCGAGGAGGAAAAGGTACTTGCCGAAAATGCCCTTAAGCAAAGCGGCATATGGGAAAAAATATCAGCTCTTCCCAAAGGCGGCGACACGGTGCTTACAAGAGAATTCGAAAATGACGGTATCGGTCTTTCGGGCGGTGAAAATCAGAAGGTATCAACCGCAAGACTTTTCGCAAAGGATTTTCAGTTTGCAGTTCTTGATGAGCCCTCCTCAGCTCTTGACCCCATTGCCGAATATAATATGTATCAGAGTCTTATAGAGGTTACAAAGGGCAAAACCGTGCTTTATATATCCCACAGACTTTCAAGTGCGGTGCTTTCAGATAAGATAATAGTTATCGGCGGCGGAAAGCTTCTTGAAACGGGCTCTCATGCCGAGCTTATGGCAAATGGCGGAGAGTACTGCCGTATGTTTACCCTTCAGTCCTCCAGCTATAACGGGAAGGAGGTAAGCGGAAATGAAGAAAAATAAAGGGGAGCATTCAATGCTTTCAAATATCATCTTTTTCGTGAAGCTTATTTTCAAGGCATCGCCTCTTCTTGTTATCGGTGACTTCATCTGGGGTATTCTTACAATTGTACCGGGAAGGCTCATATCTGTAATCGGTGTGAAATAC